>NZ_MAIS01000022.1:0-74336 GCF_001680695.1 Paenibacillus sp. KS1
AGCCTGTGGATGCACATCCACAGGCTCGTTACGTTTTCGATAAGTATGAAGGTTCTATCCCCCCCTCATGGAGCTTCTCGCAAGAGAAGGGGTTGATTGCGCCGGAGGATATCTTCCCGAAGGCCGACGTTTGTTGAACCGCGAAGCAGCTCTCTTTACTTCGCTCGGTCATACCACACGCGCAAGTGATGAACCGCTGCTCCTGCGAAGGAGGAATGGCTTGCACCGAGCTCCTTCACATCACGCAGTTGCTCCTCGAAATAATCAAGCGGCTTGCCGTGGAAGGACAAGTAGCCTCCTTCATTGGTCTTGCCCAGTTCAAGACCAATGACAATCGGCTTGCCAAGCTTGTCCGCCTGCGAGAGCAGCCTCTTGGACGATTCATAGATCGAATCCGAGTTGTCCCGATATGCCATAATCGTCAAGGAGTCGAATTGCTCCAGCATCCAGCTGCTTACCTTGCCGTTCCCAGCCGGCATATCCAGGCGCGGCATCCAGAAGGGAACATCCGCAGCCATGTACAGACCTGCCTCCCGCCCTGCCTCCAGCCAGATCTTCATGTTGTCAACCCAGCTGTAGACGAGGCTTGCTTCATCCTGCTTCCATTCCGGCAATAAATAAGGCTCTACATCCAGATGAACACCAGCAAATCGCTCGCCTTCTGCGGCCTGCTGATTATAATCACTCACCCACCGAATGAATGACTTCCCTTCCTCCTCATGCCGTTCCTTCGCCCATTCCGGCGCACCGTTCAAAGCATGAACGTCAATCCCGGCTTCGTGCGCCTTCCGAATAAATTCACGGTAGGTAGTCTGCTCTACTCTGTCACTTATCTGCAAATAGACGAGCTTCACTCCATTCGTCCGGCAGAACGAGACGATATCCTCCCCCGAATCGCGAATCCATTCCGTATCCCACAACCATGTTGCCTTTGTCCGATCCGCATCCGCAGATCGAAGCGAGAATAGGACTGCGACACAGCAGCACAGTAACAGCGTAACTAACACCCCCCGTGAACTTCGAGCGAATCGCCGAAGTCTCCCTATCCTACTATTCCGAGGACGCATGGGATTCGTACCCGATTTAGACAAGAACCGCCTCTTCTACTTCTCGGACGCTTTCTTGTTCGGTATAACCGAGCTTGTGAATGTTCGGGCGATGAATGCCCTTGAATGCATTGCGCGTATCCAATATCGGGATATTCAAATCCGCGAGCTGTTCGTAATCGAACGATTGATGGTTCGTAATCAGCACCATGCAGTCATATGTCTGGAACGCCGGCAAATCATAATCGATCGTATGCACCGTCTTGCCAGCCTTGTTCTTGAAGTGTGTCGCATGCGGATCATAATAATCGATCTGAGCACCGCTCGCCTTAAACAGCTCATAGATTTCAAGACCCGGGGATTCTCGCAAATCGTCGATGTTCGGCTTGTAGGCCATACCCAGAATCAATATTTTCGAGTTTTTAATCGACTTAGAGCTCTGATTCAAAATTCGTGATGTCTTCTCCATGACATGGTATGGCATATTGGCATTGGTAGCTTGTGCGATATCGATAAACTTGCTATAGAAACGATACCCCTTCGCTTTCCAAGACAGGTACATGGGGTCAAGCGGAATGCAGTGGCCGCCAATACCTGGTCCCGGATAGAAAGGCATGAATCCGAACGGCTTCGTCGCTGCAGCATCGATGACCTCCCAGATGTCGATGCACATCCGGTCGCACATCATCGCCATCTCATTAATGAAGGCGATGTTGACACTGCGGAACGTATTTTCCAACAGCTTCGACATTTCTGCTACCTTCGTCGAAGTGACGGGAACGACGCTCTCTACGATATTGTCGTACAGTGCTGCTCCCAGCTTGAGGCAGGTTGGTGTCGTCCCGCCAATGACCTTCGGTGTGTTGAATGTATTGAACTTCGGATTGGACGGATCCACGCGCTCCGGTGAGAAGCAGAGGAAGAAGTCCTCTCCTGCTCGGTAACCCAAGGAGGCTTCAATTTCATGTTGAATCAGCTCTTCTGTCGTGCCTGGATACGTTGTACTCTCGAGCGTAATCAACAGGCCTTTCCGCATATATTTCTTAATTTGTTCCACAACACGCGTAATGTAGGATGTATCTGGATCTTGATTCTCGCTAAGTGGAGTCGGCACGCAAATGCTGACCGCATTAAGCAATTGAATATGACTGAAGTCAGTCGTCACGAACAACCGGCCTGTGTTCATGCACTGCGTCAACGTCTCATCGCTGATATCCTTAATATAGGAATGTCCGTTATGGATACTCTCGATCTTGCGTGAATCAACATCAATTCCGACGACCTGAAAGCCCTGCTTGCACATCTCAATGGCAAGCGGCAGACCGACATAGCCTAACCCGATGACTCCGATTACAGAAGTTTTGTGTTCGATTGCATGTTCTAAATTGGCAGCATACATGTTCACAGTTGTTCACCCTTCCATCCACTAGTTAATTGTGTATAGTTATGACAAACAGCGGCTAAGCCGTTCATCAAGTTCTACCGGCGAGAATGGCTTCGTAATATAGTCGCTAACGCCCTGCTCGAAGCAGTAATCTATCGTCTTTCCTACCCGTTGCTCGGACAGAATCACGATCTTCGGCTGCTTCTCCAAATTCATCTTCTGAATTTGCGAAATGAATGGCAGACCATTAATCCCATATAAATTCAGCTCCGTTAAGATTAAATCGAATTGACCTGCATAAATAACATCGAGCGCTGTCAAGGCATCTTCCGCTTCGTGCACCTCATACCCCTGTGAAGTTAGCCAAATGTTCAGGAACTCTCTTACGCTAGCATCGTGATCCACGACTAGGATGCGCTTCGCTCCTTCGAGCTGAAGGTGATCATGGAGAACCCGAATATGGGAGGAATCTGCAGCCGGCCAGTCGTTCCAACGACCGAGAATAATATCCTCAGCCTCCTGCGAATCTGCCACTGCGGCAACCGCACATACGATTGGCGTCCCTGCCAACCGCTCTTCTACCACGCTCTTCAGCATGAGTGCGTAATAGTGCGTCTGATCCAGAGTAACGCGCGGCAGCATAACGGCAATTACATTCTGATCTGTGGCATTCATCAGCTCAAATGGAATTTGCTCACTATCCAGCGTTGACCTGAGCTCAGCCTCCCACGTACGTCCAAGCGGCTTCGCATGGATAAAGATAATGCCTACGCTATGTCCGGGATAACTCATCACCAGATGATTCACCGTTTGCTTGAAAGTCGGTACAAATTCGAACTCTGCATTTCGTTCCATTACTTGAAGCATGTGCAGTCTCCACCTTCCCTGCGCCGTTTAGGCGGTTTTCGTTTGTTCTCCTTCTTCACTCCAACTCTGACGCGTCATGGCTCCCCATGAATTGTTGTTCTGGAAAAATTGAATATGCCCTTGAATGCGCCATAGGCTGCCAAGCTGCCGATATCCGAAGAACATCAGCACACTGAACGCAAGCATTCGCACGAGATCGCTAATGCGCGGATAGCGCTTGAACGCAATCTCCTCCAGCAAAAGCGAGCCTACAGCTAGCAATAAACCCGATAAGAAGTTAATGAGCATAAATACCAGCACAACTTCCCAATGTGTCATATCATACAGCGCATAACCGATTAAAGACATCAATCCCGTTACTTTGAAATAAGGATTGAGCGCTTCGAAAATAATCGTATACGGCATTGATAACAGACCGAATACCTTGTACTTCGGACGGAACGTCATATCGTAGTTCTCGATCATATTCTTCAAGTTCCCTCGCCCCCAGCGCTTGCGCTGGTTGGACAGAATATGATACGTATCCGGTGCCTGCGTCCAACATACAGCTTCCGGACAGAAGGCAATTTTGTAAGGCAGTTTATTCTCCAGCATATAGCGATGAAGTTTGATAATGATGTTCATGTCCTCACCTGGATAGCCTTCACGGTATCCGCCGACCTTGATGACATAGTCCTTGCGGAATAGCCCGAATGCACCCGACACGATAATTAGTCCATTGATCGCACTCCAGCCGATTCGACCGCCGAGGAACGCCTTTAAGTACTCCAGCGTTTGGAACATCGGCCACCATTTCTTCGGCAAGCGCACTTCCTTCACCGTTCCATTCTCAATCGAACAGCCGTTAGCGATGCGAACATTGCCACCGATTGCCACATATCGCTCTGGATCGGACATATACATGGTTGTCATTTGAATTAAGGAATCCTTCTCCAGCAGCGAATCCGCGTCAATGGACGAGATAAGCGGGTAATGCGAGAAATTGATGCCTGCATTTAAGGAATCCGCCTTCCCTCCATTCGCTTTATCAATGACATAGAGAAATGGATACTCTGGATTATGATAGACAGCATTGATCTTGGTACAATTCACGGCATACCGAATGGACAAGTTATCCATTCGATATAGGGCGAATTCCTCGATCAGCACGTTCAAGGTCTCATCCTTGGAGCCGTCATTGATGACGATAACCTCGTAGGTTGGATAATTCAGCGTCATTAATGACTTTACATTTTCGATAATCGTCAGCTCTTCATTGTAGGATGGTACCAACAGCGAGACCGGCGGGACATGCTCTGATCCCGCTATCGTCCCGCTTAATGCGTAACGTTTTCGGCGTACGATCGAGAAAATGCTTTTGAACGAGAAGAGCATGATGCCGAAATAAATACTATTGACGACGATCACATAGTACATGGCGAATAAGCCGTACATGAGAAGCAGGTCTCTAAGCAGAATAATCGCCTCCTATGCTTCGAAATATCGGTGCTGTCGCAGCCTTGCCGAAATACTGCTCATATAAGAGCCGCTTCGTTGCTTGGCTGGACACGTGTTTCCTTCGATTCGTATTGTAATGCTCGCGCAGAAGCTCCTCTTGAATACGATCTTTGGCCATATCCGACTTGTAAGGATCATCTCTCTCAAGTGCTGCTTCACACAGCGCGCGGAAGCCCTCATCCCCCATCGTAGCCAAGCTCTTCGAGCTGTAATACCGAACCCACCAGTTAGAATCCGTCAATGCTTCCTTCAAGATGACAATGCTGGCAGTATGATTGTACGTGCTGAGCGACTCTGCAACAGCCGCCCGCACTTCCCATTCAGGATCCTTGAACCAACTGCACAATGTCTCCTTCGTCAGCACATTGCCCGTGCGCACCAGCAGCTTAATTGCTAAGGAGCGTATATCCTTGTCCTTGTTGTCAGCAAGCTTGAACAATGCAGGCGTAAGTTCTGCGCCAGCATGCCCGCGCAGCGCCAACAAGGCTGTCTTCACCAAGCGATTATTGCTATCCGCTAAGCATCCAACAAGAAGCGGGGTCACGTCTAACGTTGATTCTTCCAATATCTCTGCGGCAAACAGCTCATTGTGCTGCTCACGACTCGCCAGCTCATCCAGCATTACCCCCAGAGATGCCGTATCGTCCGCGCATTTCGCAACAGCTCGGGCAATAACTCGAATCAGCTCTGCCGACTTCTCCTGCTTAAGCAGTTCCAGCAGCTGCGGAACCGCCCTGGACGATCTCATTCCTCCCAAGCGGAAAGCCGCTTGCATCTGCTTCGCGTAGAACATGCTGTTCAGATCCTTCATATCCAATTGAACGAGCCCCATATCTTCGCACAGCTTCGTTAGCTTGTCACGCTGAGTCCCACGGAATTTCTCGATCCATTCGATCAGCTTGTCTTGGATAACCCTAGCCTCCAATGGTGCAACTGCCCCCTTCGGCGGCTGGAAGGAACCCTCGTCACCGATATGACGCTGCAAATAGATAAAGTAAGGTTTATATTTCTTCATGATCGCGTCCCGTTGCTGCATCAGCCGTATATTTCGGGCTTTCATGATGAGCAGTATCAATACGCCGAAGCCAATCAGGCCCAGACAGACGTAGATGAAAGACACAGCAAGGTCTAACTTTGTATACATGTAACGTGTGCCTCCTTTGTTCCATGAGAAGTGGCAGTTCTTCAAGCCCCTATCAATGTTGCTTTCAGCAAGGAACTTGCCGAACCGCTTTCGGAAGTCGCATGCCACCTATGGGTGGCCGCATGTGTCATGGAAGACGATGGAACACTTCCTTCATGTCGTAATAGCTTTGCTTCAAGCGTTCTGTATAGCCAACCTTATCCCACTGTTTCCATGTGTATACTTGGATATTGTGTAAAGAATAGTTCTTCCATGCACGAGTTTGTGCACCTGTCGATGAATTCCCTCCTCGTTCCACAACCCAAGGCAAGAATCGTATCCCTTCTGTTGCAATCGTCGGCAGATCTCGCTTTCGTTCCACGTCGCCATATGAAATGACTTGCTTCGTACTTGGGTCTGCGAAACCGAGCAGCATCCACGGAATTCGAATTTCGACGATGTCGCCCTTCGCCTCCCAAGCTGCAAGCGAGTTGTATGACTTGCTGTTCGGGTCGCTCGTCCCTCGATGCAGCTTGCCTACAACAATATCTTGAAATGGATGCGCCGATCTTGTATCCGGGGGTTCCATCTTCAGACTAACTGCCAGCTTCCATGGATTGAACAATCCTGAATTATCCTTCATTTCCTGCGGCTTCGGTTCAACCATCCAATAACCGGATGGGCCATACAGCCTGTTGTTGAAGTCATAATTCGAAGCGATGCGAACCTCACTGTCCTTGCCGATGACCGTAAGTGTCTCCAGCCCTTCGTCCAGCTTAATACCCGGAAGCTCCTTCATGGTGCGATTGCCGCCTGTTTGCGTATTCGCCCCGATGTATAGCGTCTGCTTGTCAGGATCGAACGGCTTATCCAGCTTAAGCATTGTATAGACATAGCCCTCGTCATGGGTGATCCACATCTCACGAACCCCCGGCAAATCTGACTTCAGCAGCATTTTCTCTTCGTCTGGAATAGCATCCCAATCCTTGGAATCCCCATCGATAACAATGGCATCCGCCTTGCTCGGGTACATGCCCAGTAGCCCAAACATTTTCTCGTTCGTTAACACATTGAGCCAATACGGCCTGCGGTCAGCAGGAACTTCAATCTTCATCGTATTCCACGTCTTTTTGAACCACTCATCCTGCCACATGAACAGAATTGCTCCTGCATAATGCTCATCGTAAATGTCCTGTGTGAGCGATGCATCGATACGCCCTTGCTCACGCTCATTATGACCGCCTTGATTGCGTCCCCCCATACCCAGATGAGAGATGCCAATCGAAGATGGCACGCCATATTCCGTGATCATGACCGGCATATCCTTGAACTCCGCCTTCAGCTTGCGCAGATACGCCTTGTACGTATTGAACTGCCCTTGCTTGTCGCGAATCGTCTGCAGCGAAGCATCCAAGTGGAAGAAGTCCGGGTAGTACGGATAGACGTGATAAGCAGCGAAATATCCCGCGCTCCAAGCCTTCGGCTGAATATTCCTTGCGTCGACGCTCACCATATCTTCTTGGAATAGTGGCTCTCCCGGGTGCTTCAGCACATCTGTGGTTACCCAGTTCGTGAACGTCATCGGGTGATGCCATCCATATTCGTTCTCCACCGCGGCAGCGTGATCAAGCATTTCGGCGAGCCAGTTCTCAAATGGGCTTGCTTGCCCAGTCGCGTTGAAAAAGGAACCTGTGTAAGCCGATACCTTGCTATGCTTCTTGTTTGTCTTATCAACCATCACCGGATCCCATTCCGTACCGATATGCCATGCCATCAAGTAATCACTGGCGTTCGTCCTATACTTCCCTCTCGCTGTACCGGATTGATCTGGCAGCGTAATATCGCCGTATACCGCTCGTACAACCTTCTCAATTTCGTGCTTGAACTTCTCTTTGATCTCGGGCAAATAAGCATCTTGCGACTCGATCAGCTCTTCCTCAGGCGACCATATGCCTTGAATAAAATAGAGCGGCCGCTCCGCTTTATCGCGGTTAAACTTCACAAGCGCTTCGTAAAACACCGGATTGTGCACGGTGTACACCCGGATCACATTCGCGCCCATATCATGTATCTGCTGGAACCAACGCAGATAATCTTCTTCTTGTATCGGGAACTCCCCTGGGAAGTATCCAGGCAGTGTAGCGCCCAGATTGACTCCTTTAACAAAGATTGGCTCGAAGCCATCTTCTTTGTACTCTAGGATGCGGTCGCCCTCCGTCTTGAACTTCAGCTTGATGCCATCCTCACCAGCGTAGGCGACAGGCTTGGAAGACAGCAATTCCGGCATCCAATACAATCCGCCTGCAAGTATAATTACGACCGGCATCAGTATGCCTATAACGAGATTTCGCTTTTTCCTACGGTTCATAGATATGTGACCTGTTCATCCTTTCTGTGAGTGTTGTCCGCAACCTCTTTTACTATCTAACCAAGTTTTTTTCTGGAATAACATGGTTAGATAGTCGCGTTTTGAAAACTAGGACCCTCATTTTCTGCTGGTTATTACAGCGCTGAAGCAAAGAAAAAGCCTGCTGCAAAGCGATTTGATCGCTCCTTTTCAGATTACGCGAACGATTCGGTTGGAGAAATTGTAAATCGATATCATTTGTCATCATTTGACGCGAATACGTCGAAAAAGTTGCGTTTTTGTAACCATTTTACCAATAAAATGTATATTTATCGGACTATGGTCACCCTTCGTCTGAGCGTTTTGCACCATAGTTTTACAGAACATAAAAAAAACAGGAGGATTCCCCCTCCTGTTTGGTTATTCAGGTTTGTGACGGCTGTACCATTGCCGTACACGTGCGACGTCGCGGTCGTCGAAACATGTCGCAGTATAGGAATGTCCGCTCATAATCGTAACATGTAGGGAGCGAATATTACGCTGACGCTGAAAGTAACTGTCTTTCGTTGAAAGCGAGACAATATGCGGTCTCAACATATAGCAGGACTTTCTAGCGATCATACGGCTTCGCATCATTAGCTGCTTATTCTGGATACCAATTCCCGCGTCCTTAAGTCGCAGTGTCCCCATCCCGAGCAATATCGGCATTAGGAGCCACAGCCAATGGGCCATATTCCCCTGCCACCAATAGAGCAGTCCGTAAGTGGTAAGGAAGAGCAGCAGTTCCATACGAATATAGTACCACCAGGCCCGACCAGGCGGACGATGCTGCACAGCATCGTCCGCCAATTCAACCTGCGGTACAAAATGGGCTAACAAATGCGGAAGATCCCGAACCCGAATAAGCGGATGCAGCAGCAAGGATTCTTTCTTATCTGCTGACAGCACTCCGACCTCCACCTGTGCGTACCCGAGCAGCTGACGAAGCATGCCCTCCTTCACAATGATTTCCTGCACTCGGCCTGGCTTGAAGACGTTCACCTTCTTCTCGAACAGTCCGTAGGAAATGACAATCTCGTCCCCCTGCACCACCGCTGTAAATCGATAGTACTTCGCTACGAACAACAGTGTTGAGATGAGCCATGCAAGTATGAGACCACCGACTCCGAGCACGACATAAGTCAGATGGCTTGGGATCGCGGACATCATCTGATCCATTAGTCTTTGCATCAGCCCATCTGGCAGAATCAGCTTCAGCAGGTCATCTGCGAAGTTCGTAATCGCCAAATAGAAGGCAAGCAGCATGCCTAAATGGATCGTTGTCGCCGAGGATAGGAATAATGTTCCTAACTTCAGCCTTATGTCCCGTGCGAACAAGCCCGCCTCCTCTGACGGTGTGTCCTGATCCATCTTATCCACGCCTGCTGTCGCACGGACGTTGTTACTAGGCAGCATATGATTAGCGCCTGCCGTCTTAGGTATATCGCCGCTCTCTAGACCGATCTGCGGAGTACTCTGCTTGCGCTGCGTTAAAATAGTGCGCAATTCCTCCGCATGTGCAAGCGACAATGTAGGCAGCACGCCATCTCCATCCGCCTCTCCACCAGGCGTCTCAATCTTCAACTGAGCTGTCCGGCTTACACGCTGCAGGAAGGACTGCTCCAAGCGTACCGAGTGAATGCGCCGATAGAAGATTGTTTTTTCTTCCCGAATCCAAATCCCTTTATTGATGACGAGCTTATCTTCCTCGAAGCGGAAGGTGAACCTTCTCCAATCCAACACCGCATCTACGATTGCATAGACAACAATGGCGGCAAAAAGAATCTGCATCCACGAGTGATCCTTAGCCTTCCATGCGTAGAGAATGAGGAAAGGCCATATGGCCTTGGCTACCTGTAGAATCGAAAATCCCATGTGCAGTGGATGAAGGCGCATCTCCTTATTCTTCATGGTCATCCACCTTCGCCAGCTCTGCAATTTTGGCCTTTAGCCGCTCCGCTTCTTCCTCTTGGACTGCCAGAATCCGATGAGTCGTCGCCGCAGTGACGACTGACAATTGCGAGAGCCCATACTTGCGCAGCAGCGGCCCGCGTTCTGTCTCTACATGCTGTACGCGATTCATAGGTACAATCGTATGTTTCAAATAAATAACTCCTGATTGAATGTGCAGCTCTTCCTCAAATACTTCGAATGCAAAATAACGATAAGTCAGTACCGGTTCAATCCATACGAACCAAATGAAAGACAACACCCATAATCCTGATGCAATCCAAGCGGGGTACTGTATCCAACCCTGTACAGAAGCGATAATAACATAGGCAATAATGACTGCGGCCATAATGCCATGTGAAATGACGCCTGCAATGCGAGATGCCTTCCTATAATCAGGATGCAACTTTTGCCCCAGCTTACTCTCCATCTATATCCCCCTCCAACCATCGGGACTTATTTACTCATGCCCTCTGCAATCTTGATTAGTTCTTCTTGCGTAACATCTGGGTTCGACGGAATCATCGTGTAACGGAATCCATCCTCGTCCCACGTAAGCGAGTGTATTTCGTCCCAATACCATCCTGATTTCCCGCGCACCGTTACTGCTGTGCCCAGATCTCTTTGTGCGTCGGCAGGTGTCTTGAACAGACTGACACTTACATAAGATATACCGTTTTTGTCATACTCCAAAGAGATTTCCGTACGCTTCATCTCTCCCTCTAACTGCGCCAACTCTATCTTCTTCAACGAAAAATCCTTATCCGTTATTTGTAGAAATGGGGCTCCTGCCGCTTTCTTCGCTTCCTCCAGTGATACCTGCTTCGCCGGGTTCAGCTCATTGATGTCACGCACCGGAATATCTTTCGGTATGCTCAACTGGAACGTATCTGCCGTGAACTTCGGCGCCATATCCAGCTTCGTATATTCGAAAGTGGATTTGACCGCACCGCTATCGATTTTGCTCTTTATCACCATCCAAGTAGATTGATCGACCCATAACTCCATTTGCTTCAGCAGGGCATCCTTCTTTTTGGATGAAGCCTTAATATGAACCGTTTGATGTTCGCCTACTTTTTCGTCTCCCATCGATTCAATACGATACGATTTGTTCAAATGTTCCAGCATATTTTTCAACTGCTCCCGCTGCGTCATCGACCGCATCCCGTCACCTACGTCCATTTTGAACGCTTGCCGATTATGCTCATCCCATACCGTAATCAGCTTGCCGTCACTCACAGATATGGCTCGCTCATTGTCCTTAATTACTTCTTCCCGCTTCTTCTTCGTCTCTGCATCCGACCATTCCTTCAGGATATAACGCTCAGTTTCTTTGCCGTTCTCATAAGAAACCGTAACACCTTCCGCGTAGTAGGAGACTTCCTTCTTACCCGCTTCCAGCGCTTGACTCACGAGTTGTTCCCCGCTCAATTTCACCGAACTGGTACAGCCTGTAAAGATCAAGCTGCTTGCTAGTAATAGACTGCCTGCAAATCGGAACATCATCTTCATTCATCCTCTCTGTCTGATCCTTGTTCGTAACTAAATCGACAGGCCAATAATGTGCCATGCGCCGCAGCCGACCATACGCCGATGCTCCCGCCATGCCGCTCCGCGATCATTTTTGCGATACTAAGTCCTAGTCCAGATGCTCCGCCATTACGAGACTTCGTCCTCGCCATGTCAGCCTGGTAAAAAGGTTGGAACAGCTTCTCAATATGCTGTGGCTCTATCTCTTCGCCTTCATTCTGAACGAGCAGCACTAGCGCATTCCCTCTCCAAGCCTGAACACGGTCAACAAACGCCGGGAACAGCCATTCCGGCAGCGGCTGATTCTCTGAAAAAGCCCCCAGCCAAATCGTTTTCCCATGCGGCGTATACCGGTTTGCATTCCCCATCAAATTATCCACGAGTCTCATCATCTGCTTCGCATGGAATGGATAGACGCCGGCCACCTCATTTCGAATGTCGAGATGAATGCCTCGCTGCGCACAAACCGCATCATATCCCGAGAACAGCATATCGAACAGTTCTTCCCCGTCCACGAGGACTTGCTCTTGCCCATCCCCGTTCTCCGTAGAACGAAGTGCTGTGTAGGTCGCCAGATCGTCCAGCATCTGCTGCATGTAGCCGATTTTATCAAGCATAATGCCGAAGTATTCCTTCTTCTCATCCGCTGTTACTTGCTTATCTTGCTGCAACGATTCCGCATATGCTCGAATGGAGGTAAGCGGCGTCTTCAGGTCATGGGACAACGATGCGACCATGTAATCCCGCTCCCGCTGCTCCGCAGCAATTTGCGCTCTGGCCTGCCCAACCTGCTCTCTCATGTCGTGAAAATGGGTAATCAGGGCTCCCATCTCGTCCTTGGAGCTGCGGCTAATATCAGGAACAAGCTCATTGCGTGCAAATGCAGTCATCTGCCGCATCAACTGCTTCATTGGAAGATTCAGCTTCCGCTGAATAACAATAAGCGCCGCGCCATATAGGGCAATAAAAAACAGCACGGCACAACCAATGACGATATACGTCCTATATTGGAAGGCGTTAAGCCACTTTTCGCGTACCATCGTGACTTCATAGAACCCAATAAGTGTTCCTTTCTCGAACATGGGCTTTTTCAACGTATACGTATCATGGCTCTGCTCCAGCTTGTACAGGTTCTCATACAATTGCTCCGGATTGACACGATACATGGATGGAAGCAGCTTGTTCTCCATCGATGTGAATACTTGAACGCCATCTGCCCGATACAGTGTGATCTTGAGCGAGTGATCTGCGACTCGACTGACCGCTTGGAACTTGTCCTGCGGCTGGATGCGATACAGCGAAGGCGCTGCTATAACCTGCTCCACTTCACTTAGGCGCTCCATCACATCCATATATTCAGCTAATCCTTCCCGTTCATCATAGGACTGCAGCAGCCCGAATAAAGCAGCAAATGCCACGAGCGGCAGAATCATAACGACAAGACAAGTGATCATCAGCCAATGTGTAATCTTCATCCGCGCCGCTCACCAATGAACCGATAGCCCGTTCCCCACACCGTCTGTATATAAGTAGGATTGCGTACGTCATCTCCAAGCTTCATACGCAGACTCTTAATATGAACGGACACCGTATTATTGCCCTCGGCATCGGCCTGCTGCCACACATGCTCATACAGCTCCTTCTTCGTAAACGCACGCTGCGGGTGATGAGCAAGAAGTACGAGAAGCGCCCATTCCTTGACTGTTAGGGCGATGGACTGATCTCCTACGCTTGCGAGCTGGTGATCCTCGTCAATAACGAGCCCGCCCTCGAAGGACAAGCTGTTCGTTGAGGCTTCTGTCCCATCCGTATAACGCTTGAATCTTCGCAGATGCGAATCGATTCTAGCCGTAAGCTCGGACAAGCTGAACGGCTTCGTCACGTAATCATCCGCCCCGAGCTTCAAGCCCTGTACCTTGACCTCATCCTCGAGCCGCGCACTTACTATAAGAAGCGGAACGTTGCTCGACAGCCGGATATTTTTACACAAGGTGAACCCATCCATCTCCGGCAGCATCAAGTCAACGATAACCATGTCATAAGCACCGCTGCGGAAGTCCTCCCATCCCTCCAGTCCTGTGGAAGACCAGGTGACCTCGTATCCTTCCCGGCGCAAATGATCTCTAACAATTCTCGCGATTTCTCTATCATCTTCGACAAGTAATATGTTCGCATTCATGTGTCCCTCGCTCCTTGTCCACATTATAATTGTTCCTAAGCTGCATCCTTCGGATTTCATACTTTCTTTATAAAAGCAGCCACAATTGGATAGACCATATGCATCCTCGTTATTACCATAAAAAATGGGCCTGCCCTGCAAGTAGTTGCTCTACCCACAAGACAGCCCATTCTATTTCTTCCTATTTAAAATAGGTTACGCAAGTTCCGTATTCGTAACCTGCAATAACTCAAGCCTTCTGCTTATACATTTTCAAAATAAAGCTGCTGCTTCATTTTGTAGCGTTCCATTGCTAATTGAATCAAACGATCCAGCAGCGCTCCGTACGCAACCCCTGTTTCCTTCCACATGAGCGGATACATGCTAAAAGGCGTGAAGCCGGGCATCGTATTCACTTCATTGATGAATACCTGCATATCCGAACGTCGTACGAAGAAGTCGACGCGAGACAAGCCGGAGCCGTCAATCGCTCGGAATGCAAGTACCGCCATCTCGCGCAGACGATCCAGAAGCTCTTCGTCCAGCGGAGCTGGGATAACGATTTGCGATTTGCCATCGATATATTTTGCTTTGTAATCGTAGAACTCACCGGAAGACACAATTTCGCCTGGCACGGATGCTTCTGCTTCGTCATTGCCAAGCACGCTGACTTCTACTTCGCGAGCGTCTACGAACTCTTCTACAATTACCTTGCGGTCATAGCGAAGCGCAACCTCGATTGCCTGCTTCAGCTCGGCATCATTGCGCGCCTTCGAAATGCCTACCGACGAACCCAAGTTAGCTGGCTTAATGAAGCATGGGTAGCCAAGTTCTGATTCAATATTGGCCATCACATCGGCTTGATGATGCTCCCATTCGCTGCGAATGAAGTGAACATATTTGCATTGCGGCAAGCCGGCATGCGCAAATACTTGCTTCATGACAGCCTTATCCATACCTACGGATGATGCCAATACACCTGCGCCGACATAAGGCACATTCGCCATTTCGAACAAGCCTTGGATCGTTCCGTCTTCCCCGTTCGTTCCATGAATAAGCGGGAACATAACATCGATGCCGTTCCCAGCATTTCCGGTGCTGTCGACTCGAGCGAACAGCATTTCCATTGCGTCCTTCGTGTAACCGGCAGCGCCTTCTAATGTCAGCTCTGATTTATCGCTAAATGGTTGATGACGCAATTCTCCTACGCGCCATTCCCCTGTCTTCGTAATATAGAATGGAATAATATCATACTTCTCGTAATCCATTGCTCCCATCACGGCAAATGCCGTCGATAACGATACTTCGTGTTCTCCTGATTTGCCGCCGTACACCAAGCCGACGCGCATCTTCTCCTGTTGTCCCATAATTCCCTCCGTCAGCGCATCAAGCGCCTGTTGTCCCTCCTACGCTGTCCATGCTGCTCCTCTACAGAGCATCAATTATATGGAAGAAGCGATATTGCGTAGCCTCAGTCCAAGCGTAAGAATCCTGATAGTCCCAATAACGGTGACGGCTGTTCGTCGTATGCGCATTAATGAGCGGCATGCCGTTTGCATCAAATGCAGTTACGATCGTCGTGTGTTGGAAATGGCCATCTCCATCCCAATCATAGGCGATAACGTCGCCAAGCTGCAGATCAGTTGGCTGTGCAACCAGCTCTGCCCGCAAGCCAGATGCGCTATTAGCAAGCAAGCGCTCTAGACTGTTCGCGACCGCCCAGCTGTAGCTCCAGCTCTCCTGACCGTTGACCATTCCTTTATACCACCAGCCCGTTTCTCTTCTACCAGTATAGTTCATAGGCACCCCCCCTGCAAAGAGACATTGGGAGACATAATTGGTGCAATCGACCTCAAACGACAGAAAACGGGGATTAGGCTCGTTCCACCATTGTTCTGCATATTGTACCGCTCTCTCCCGCCGATAGGGGGAAGACTTCTGCGTCCGCATATTCATGCCTAACACATCATGATTCAGTAGGGGCATCGAGCGGTTCGGCCTCTCGGCATAATGCTGCGCCTCATAATCCTCGTCATCCAGCTTGCTGCCATGACGCTCATGGGCCGGTGTTTCTACTCTTGTAATAATCCAGCTGTCACCGTCTCGGTTCAAGGTCAATCGCTCGATGTCAATTCGCTCATCGAACAAGGACACACCCTGCTGGTCATACTCGCGCTGGACGTGGAACTCTACATCGACAGCCACTTCTCCATCGCCTTCATGTTTGCGTACGATTTTAGCCTTTGTCTCGCTCTTAAGCGGTATTGTCCCGCGTTCGCGATACCATAATTTCAATCTTCTAGCCCGCTCGCTGGCCTTCATGACATACTCCATATCCTCGATGGGTGCCTGAACCGCATAATTCCGATCATCCACTTCTGAGCGATTGTGCTGATCTACATAGAGATACAGCGTATTTTTCCAATCTTGCCGCATGCTACTGCCTCCTTGTACGGGCGCGCCTCCGGCGGACAACCGTCCTTGAAAGCCGCGGAATATTGCTACCATATATATGCGTTATCCACATCGCTCATGTCCTGTGGAATGCCCTTGGGAAGCACGGTTATCAATTGTGTGCTTAGGGCTACGAATCTGCTCTTTTTCGAACAAACGACCAGACATCACAAATATGTGCGAAAAGCACGTACATTTAGGCATTTTTATGCAGAAAAACCTCTTTACGCTCATACGGGAACACGCTATACTGGAGATGTGAAGAAATTATGAAATAACGTTTCATCTAGTGGAACTAATAGAAAAAAATTAACTACCTGCATACCTGCCAGCACACGTGAATCAGATGCATCACCAAGCAAGAGATGAACACAGAACCAAGAAGGAGGTTTCTCTATGGCAAGAACAGATGCTTTTTCTACAGCACGCGAGTTAACCGTCGGCAATCATTCCTATCGCTACTACAGCTTGGAGGCGTTCGAGGCGCAAGGCAACGATATTTCCCGCCTTCCATTTTCGATCAAGGTGCTGCTTGAAGCAGCCCTGCGCCAATTCGACGGCCGCGCCATCACGAAGGATCACGTAAACCAGATCGCCAATTGGGCGAATGGCCGTGATGAGAATAAAGAGATTCCATTCATTCCAGCACGTATCGTGCTACAGGACTTCACAGGCGTACCCGTTGTTGTCGATCTGGCAGCGATGCGGGATACGGTGAAAAAAGCCGGTGGAGATCCGAAGCAAATTAATCCGCTTGTTCCGGTCGATCTCGTTATTGACCACTCTGTCATGGTTGATGCATTCGGCACTAAGGATGCACTCGAATATAACATGAACGTGGAATTTGAGCGCAACGAAGAGCGCTACCGCTTCCTTCGCTGGGCGCAAACAGCGTTCGACAACTTCCGTGCGGTACCACCTGCAACAGGTATCGTTCACCAAGTGAACTTGGAATACCTCGCTTCCGTAGCGGCTACGAAGCAGGTTGACGGCGTTACTGAAGTATATCCTGACTCGCTCGTTGGTACAGACTCGCATACGACGATGATCAATGGTCTTGGCGTTGTAGGCTGGGGCGTTGGCGGTATTGAAGCAGAAGCAGGCATGCTCGGACAGCCGCTCTACTTCGTTACACCAGAGGTTATCGGCTTCAAGCTGACAGGCAGCTTGGCGGAAGGCGCTACGGCGACTGACCTTGCACTGACAGTTACCCAAATGCTGCGCAAGAAGGGCGTAGTCGGCAAGTTCGTTGAATTCTTCGGTCCAGGCCTTGGGAACATCAGCTTGGCTGATCGTGCAACTGTAGCGAACATGGCTCCAGAATACGGAGCAACGATCGGCTTCTTCCCTGTTGATCAAGAGACATTGAACTACATGAGTTTGACTGGCCGCTCCGAAGAGCAAATCGAGCTCGTGAAGGCTTATTATACAGCCCAAGGCTTATTCCGCACGGAGGCTACCGAAGATCCGGCATTCACAGATGTCATTGAATTGGATCTCGGCTCGATCGTACCAAGCTTGGCTGGTCCGAAGCGTCCGCAAGACCGTGTAGAGCTGACGAACATGAAGCAATCCTTCCTTGATATCGTGCGCACGCCGATCGATAAGGGTGGATATGGTCTGAGCGACGAGAAGATCGAACAGCAAGTTGCGGTTACTCATCCGAACGGTGAGACAACACAGCTGAAGACAGGTGCTGTCGTAATCGCGGCTATCACTAGCTGTACGAATACGTCCAATCCTAGCGTAATGATCGGTGCCGGTCTAGTTGCAAAGAAAGCGGTAGAGCGCGGCTTGAAGAAGCCTGCTTACGTGAAGAGCAGCTTGACGCCTGGTTCCCTGGTCGTTACCGAATATTTGAACAAATCCGGCTTGATCGAGCCGCTGGAAGCGCTCGGCTTCCATGTTGCCGGCTACGGCTGCGCAACATGTATCGGCAACTCCGGTCCGCTTCCTGACGAAGTAAGCAAGGCAATCGCAGATGAGGATATGACCGTTGCCGCTGTCTTGTCCGGTAACCGCAACTTCGAAGGCCGTGTCCATGCTCAGGTGAAGGCGAACTATCTTGCTTCTCCTCCACTCGTTGTGGCATATGCACTTGCGGGTACAGTCAACATTGACCTTGCGAACGAGCCGCTTGGCTACGACAGCAACAATGAACCTGTATTCTTGAAGGACATCTGGCCAACATCCGAAGAAATCAAGGAAGCTGTTGCTCAAGCGATTACACCGGATATGTTCCGTGATAAATACGAAAATGTATTTACTCAAAACGAGCGTTGGAACTCCATTCCGGTTCCAGAAGGCGAGTTGTATGAGTGGGATGAGAAATCCACGTACATTCAGAATCCTCCGTTCTTCTCGAACCTTGGTTCTGATTTGAACGATATTGCAGATATCCGCGACGCGAAGGTATTAGCGCTGCTCGGCGATTCCGTAACGACTGACCATATCTCGCCAGCCGGCAATATTAAGGTCGACAGCCCTGCTGGACAATACTTGATCGATAATGGCGTAACTCGTCAGGACTTCAACTCCTACGGTTCCCGCCGCGGCAACCATGAGGTCATGATGCGCGGTACATTCGCGAACATCCGTATCCGCAATCAAATCGCGCCAGGCACAGAAGGCGGCGTAACGAAGTACTTGCCTACGGATGAAGTGATGTCCATCTATGATGCTTCCATGAAGTATCAAACAGACGGTACAAACCTGATCGTAATCGCTGGTAAAGAATACGGTACAGGAAGCTCCCGCGACTGGGCTGCGAAGGGTACTTACCTGCTCGGCGCAAAAGCTGTTATCGCCGAAAGCTTCGAACGTATCCACCGTTCCAACCTGGTCGGCATGGGCGTTCTGCCGCTTCAATTCCAAGACGGCAACAGCTGGCAGACTCTCGCCTTGACTGGAACGGAAACATTCAGCATCGTAGGCTTGTCCAACAACGTGGAGCCAGGTCAATCTCTGCAAGTTGTGGCAACTCGCGAAGACGGTACGCAATTCGAATTCCCGGTAACAGTTCGTCTCGACAGCATGGTCGATGTCGACTACTACCATAACGGCGGCATCCTGCAAACGGTTCTTCGCCAAATGATCGCGCAAGAGCGCTCGCACGCGTAACTATAATTAATCTCGGCCCAACATGGTCAACATGAAGAGCCCCCTTATCGACGATATTGGCTGGACACCTAGTGTGTTCCTCCAATAAAGCATAAGGGGGCTTTTTTATAAGTGTATAAAAAAAGAGAAGTACCTGTACGTAATGTATGGCTAGAATAGGTAATAGACTAGCTCAATCCTCAGACTCCGCTACTGTTACTTCAGTTACTGTTACTGTTACTGTTGCTGCCTCTGACTCAGCCCCGACATCAACCTTGGCCCCTTCCCCCTCCTTCATCCCGCTGTTGGCCATGGATGAACTTCAAATGTTCTCTCCCCCAGCTGCACATACTGTCGAGAACAGTAACCAAGGATTGTCCATGCTCCGAGAGACGGTATTCCACCCGAGGCGGCACCTCCGGATAGACGATCCGCTCAATAAGCTGATCTTGTTCCAGCTCCCGTAACTGTTTGGCCAGCGTGCCTTGGGTGACATCTGGAATGATCCGCCGCAATTCCCCAAATCGTTGGGTGCCATTGATTACTAGAATAAATAGAATGAGAGGCTTCCACTTGCCTCCGATTCGCTCAAGCGTCGTCATCACGCCAAGTAATCGCGGCTCCTGCAAATCCATCGCTTCATTCACCTCGCAAGGGATATGTTGTCCTATATTTTTAAATAAATGTCCTGCCCTCCAATTCCTTAGCCTGTCAAAAAGTACGATTTTTCGTACTAAGTACGATGAAAGTGTCTACTTGGCACCCTTCTCTACTTGTTCCATAATAACGTCGAATTACAAGTGAGAGGAGTCAAGAACTATGTCTACGATTTCATTACACAAGCAACGTGTTGTCATTATTGGAGGGAGCTCGGGAATTGGCTTGGAGACGGCCAAGCAAGCCGCTGAACAAGGAGCTTCCATCGTGCTTGCCAGCCGTTCCGCAGATAAATTGGAGCAAGCCCGTCAGCTATTAGGGACAGATGTGACAGAGACTTATACGTTGGATAATCGCGATGAGTATCAACTCGAGCGCCTCTTTGAAACGGTTGGCCCATTTGATCATTTATTCACGCCTGGGGCTTCGTATGTTCGCGGCCCGATTACATCAACGCTTGAAGTAGCTCGCAGCTGCTTCGACGCCAAGTTCTGGCCGCAATACCATGCGGTTAAATACGGGCTGCCGTACTTGAACCACAGCGGCTCCATCGTGCTGATGTCAGGTGCATTTAGTCAACGTCCCCTTGACGACGGCGCATCATACGCCGCTTGCAATGGAGCCATCGAAAGTCTTGGCAAAGCCTTAGCCGTAGAGCTAGCACCCATTCGCGTGAATGTCATCTCTCCGGGGACAGTTCGAACGCCCTTCAACTGGGAAGGTGCAGAACAGGCCATACGAGAGCAGGCCTATGAGCAATCTGCGCGCCTTAACTTGCTTGGCAGGGTAGGAGATGTCGAAGAAGCCGCGCATACAGTTATCTACTTAATGACGAACGGCTATACAACAGGAAGCACGCTGTATCCTGATGGAGGTTACCTTCTACGTTAACCAAGGCAAGTCATATTACGGCAATGACACGCTCTCCACCATGACTGGCTGCCCTATCGAGTCCATTCTGTATGGAGAGCTGTTCACATCACAACTCCGCAAGGATCGTTAGGTCAATTTCGAACGTTTCTTTCAAGCCTGCTATCCCCGCCTCCGTTATATGAATGGCTCTCGTATCCGGCAGCCGCTTCATCCAGCCCAGCTCCAGCATTCTTTCTAATAACGCGTTGCCTAGTGCTCCTGCCAGATGGTGGCGACGCTCGCTCCAATCCAAGCATTTCAATATATAGGCGCGCCGTTTCTTATGCGTCTCTACCAGATCTATATGAAATGCCGTGAAAAACGCCTCGCCTTGCTCTGTAATCTGATAAGTCTCCCCGACATCTTCCATCAATTCCATTCGCAGAAGAGCATCTGTCACCTGTACGCCCACACGCCCGGCGAGGTGATCGTAGCAAGTGCGCGCATAACGGATTTTCTTATCTTCATTGTGCTGCTTCAATGACTTGATCGGAACAGGAGGCGCAATTGATAGTAAAGTCTCCATCACATGAGCGACCTCTTGATTCCGAATGCCGTAATAGCGGTGTCGCCCCTGCTTCTCCATCGTGATGACATCGGCTTCGATCATTTTGGCCAAGTGGAAGCTGGCAGTTTGCGGCTTAATTCCAGCCATAGAAGCAAGCTCGCTCGCTGGGTGAAATCGGCCATCCAACAGTGCCGTCAACATAGCAGCACGAGAGCAATCGCTGACAAGCGAAGCGATGACAGCTGCATTGGCATCCATTTGTCTAGACACGACATTCCCCTCCTTGATTGTCAAGATTGTATTTCATACTTCGATGATAATGGAACTATTTACGTTTTACAATGCAGAGGTATGAACAAAGAACCCGACCATAGGAGGCACAATGAATATGGAAATGATGAAGAAGATGATGTCTGCAAGAAGCATTCAGCCGAAAGTTTTGTATTATGGGACTCCGGTCATATTGTTGAACACATTAAATGAAGATGGAACCACCAATATAAGCCCCTTGTCTTCATCTTGGGCCTTAGGAAATTGTATTGTACTGGGGATTGGACTTGGAGGCAAAGCGATTGAAAATATACAGCGCCATCCGCAATGCGTCATCAACGTTCCGAGCCCTGAGCTGTGGGGCAATGTCGAGAAGCTGGCTCCCTATACAGGAAAGCAGCAGGTTCCCGAATTCAAACAGCACATCGGAATTCACTATCATTCAGATAAATATGGAGTGAGCGAATTGACGCCAACTGAATCAACTGTCGTACAGCCTACCCGCATTGCAGAATGCCCTATTCAAATCGAGGCACAGGTGAGACATATTCGTGTCCCCGAGCATACTTCATTTATGGCAATTGTCGAGACGGAAGCCATTCAAGTTCATGCCCACGAGGATATTCTCATCGACGATAATCATATTGACCCTCAGAAATGGAGCCCTCTGATTTATAACTTCCGCCATTACTTCGGATTGGGGGCCCAGCTGGGCAAGACATACCGCGCAGAAACATAAAGCAATAAAAAAACGCTGTACCGGAGAGAAACAACCCTTTTTCCGGTCAGCGAGCCTATCCTTCCAAGCCAAAAACGTCTATGAAATGTGCATCTCCCCCTTTAGAGCCGCCCTCGCTGCCTCTTACTCTTTGGCATACTCTACTCATAAAGTCTACTATTCGTTGCATATTGCAACTGAAGCAATCTGCAAAAGGAGGGCTGGAGAGTGAACGTATTTCCGCATCTTACTTATCAGCGAACACGGGACTGGGCTGCCGGAGCCGCTCTCAACCTTCAACAGTTTCAAGAAATGTATCGTGTGCTTTACCCGGCAGAAACGATTATTCTTCCTCCTCCCAAAGGAGTAGACACGCCTCGCTGGGGATCTATATGTCACTTTGATGAAGCATTCGTGGCCGTTATACCAGGGGGAAGGGTCATGACTGGAAGCGGTCACGTGGTAACCCCTGACCACCGCCGGCTTCAAGACGTAGAACTCCCCCCTTATCCTTACCCGTGCAATGAGCTTCCTGAGCCGCAATATACATCAGAAACTGTTGCCACATTAATGTGGGGCTATAATGTTCCCGGAACTGCTTATCACCAAGCTATTTTCGGGCACTGGTTTTTTGATTATTTGACCCGCATTCATTTGCTGGAGCAGAGCGGAATCGCTATCGACAAATATTTGGTTGGCCAACTGACACATTCTTTCCAATATGAATCGCTGCAAATGCTCGGCTTTCCGATAGAAAAGTTAATACAGGTTGACCGTAACGATTTCCATTTGGTCGCAAACAAGCTGGTCGTGCCGGCCGTACCATTCCTTATTGGCGGATGCCCGAGCTGGGCCAGTCAATACATTCGCACCCGTCTGAAAAATGCTTCCATTGCTCCTCGTCCTGGCTATGAGCGAATCTACGTTAGCCGCCAAGATGCGTTCGTTCGACACGTCATTAATGAAGAAGAAGTCATGCAAGTTTTGGCCGAGAAGGGCTTCGTCCGCATTGTGCTTACACCACTGTCCACGGCTGAAAAGATTGCAATTTATTCTTCAGCGCAAGTTATCGTTTCGCCGTTCGGAAGCGGGAGCATTAACACCGTGTTCTGCAATCCAGGCTCTACATTGATCGAACTGACGCCGTTAACAGTTATGGATAGTTACTTTTGGAAAATTAGCAATTATGCAGGTATGAATTACTATGAGGTTCTATGTAATATCGAGCAGCCGCCAAAGCAGCTCGCTGGCTTTGATAACCTGATCGTCGACATCGACAAGCTGAAGCGCGTCCTTCATATGGCAGGCATTTAGGTTGTGCCTGCCATATGTAGCGATTAGCACAGAGCTATGCAAGGACACGCCGCTTGCTGGCTGTATCTTCCGGTTAAATGCAAATGTGAACGACTCGCGTCCTCTCTCATCCGCCTGATGATGACCAAATGATAGGTATCCGCATAGTATGAAGCACATAATTCGAAGAGCTTCCACGCTTCCGAAACCTATGTTAACGCTTACATTATGGGAGGCGATTCCATTGGTCGTTACACTCGTCGGGATACACTGGGTGTATCTGCTGTTCATTGGGTTAATTATTGGCTTCCTCGTCATGCGGAGAGATACGACCATTGTATGTATGGCGGGGATATTCCTGCTCGGCTTGCTGGCAACTTCCTCGGTCAGTTCAGCGGTCAGCGGTATATTTACCAGCTTTATTTATGCCATTAAGGAGTTGCTTGGCACCATTCTCATCATCTCGATTATTGTCGCGATGAGCCGTGTGCTGCTCGCGTCCGGCATTAATGAAACGATGGTATCTCCATTCACCAAGCTAATGCGCGGTCCCACGATGGCCTATTGGACACTTGGGATTGTTATGGTCGTCATCAGCACCTTCTTCTGGCCGTCGCCAGGTGTCGCTCTTATTGGTGCGGTGCTGCTGCCAGCAGCAATTCGCGTAGGGCTGCCTCCTCTTGCTGTTGCGATGGCTATGAATTTATTCGGACATGGTATCGCATTGTCAGGCGACTTCGTCATTCAGGGCGCACCGAAGCTTACCGCGGATGCAGCCGGATTGCCCGTTAAGAGCGTGCTGGAAGCCAGCATCCCGCTTGTGCTGGTCATGGGTGTCGTCACTACGGTCGTAGCGTTCTGGATGATGCGCCGCGATATGGGGCGTGGTCTTCTGACCATGAGTACCGGTCTTGCCAAAAATGACGACCGCAGCAGCTTCCATGTGACCCGTATTCCCTTATCTCCCGTTGCCAAAACAACTCTAGCCATTCTCATTCCCCTGCTCTTCGTCATCGACGTCATCATGCTGTTCAAGTTGAATCTTCAGGGTGGAGAAGCAACGGCGCTTATCGGCGGAACCGCTGCAATCATACTCATCGTCGTTACCCTGCTCACCCATCGCAAGCAAGCACTTGAACAGACAACAAGCTACCTCGTGGACGGCTTTCTATTTGGGTTCAAAGTATTCGGCCCTGTCATTCCAATCGCCGCATTTTTCTATTTAGGAGACTCTGCCTTCTTCGAAATCTTCGGCAAAACTCTGCCCGCGGCATCGCATGGGATTGTGAATGATCTAGGGTTGGCGCTTGCACACAGCGTTCCACTCCACCCTGCCATCGGTGCAATTACCCTCACCATTGTAGGAGCTATTACAGGATTGGATGGGTCAGGATTCTCCGGCATCTCGCTTGCCGGCTCCATAGCGTCCCTGTTCGGGGCCGCCATTGGCGGCGGGACAGATACCCTGACTGCACTCGGTCAAGTTGCCGCCATATGGGTCGGAGGGGGAACACTAATCCCATGGGCGCTCATACCAGCAGCAGCTATTTGTGGCATCAGCCCGTTCGAGCTGGCACGCCGCAACCTTGTCCCGGTGATCATCGGCTTAACCGTCACGACACTCGTCGCAATGCTGCTGCTTCTCTTGTAGCAACAAGTCCCACCTGCTCGCTGCTTTGCAACAGGTGGGACTTGTTTTGATTCATCCATCATTATTATTGTTACCTTGACACCTTTTCAACTTATATCAACTATGTCTGACAGATTCCTTTTTAATCCTCTTCACTAGTGTTTGTTATCCTTCAAAGTCATCATTTTAGTATTTGTTATCACTTTAGTGTTTGCCATCATTTTTTTGCTTATCATCGCTTTTGTGCTTGTCGTCCCCATTATTGCCATGATCCATTGGTTTGTTCATGCTTCCATTGTGCATGCCGCCGTTTTTCATTTTCTCTTTTCTCTTCAAATAACGTTGGTGGGAGATTTCATCAATTTCCTTCCACGATGCTTCCTTGCCCTTCAGGGCTTGATTGTCCGACACGAACTTCTGCGCTGCATCCTGCGTAGCGAACAACGCATAGCCATATTTCATCGGTGTCTTAATATCCGCCTTTACCGGAGTTGAATCCTTTGCTGTCACCCATTCTAATGTACTATAATCTCTCACCCAGGATGCAGCCGGCTTCTCTTTCATATCTCGCTCATAATTCAATAAGCAGCCGACATCGTCAAAATAGAGATGCTGACCATCTGCTGTCTGCATTTGCGCTGTAAACATCCCCATATCTTCTTCTCTCAAATAGATTTTCATTTGGCAAAAGGCGCATAAGTCCTCATGAGTTGGCTCCTCCGCATGCGCTGCAGCCAGTTCCTGCTTGAGTTGTGCCTTATTCTCAGCCGTTTGGCTTACTTGTTCCTTCCCCGTATTCGGAGCCGCTGCCCCCTCAACTGGCGCCGCAGCTTGTTCGCCCTTCTCTCCCGCATGGTCTGCACCGCCACATCCAGCAAGAATACTCAGCATCATGATCGAACAAATAAAAATAGCTAACCCCTTTTTCATATAACACCCTCCACGATGGAATTCATTGACAGAACAAATGCTAGCAAGCAATTGTGAGGAGATTGTGAAGGAAGTGAAATGAATTGTTGAACTTTATGTTGCAATTTTCCAAAAAGAAGTACGAAACTTCATAGATTTGATCAGATTTTGTGTCTAAAGCCGCTATAATGTTGCTATATTCCATTTTTTGAAATACAGGAGGAAGCGCCTTATGCGCCTTGCACCTTTCTTACGCACATTTTTGCCTTTGTTTGTTCTGCTCACTCTTGCTTTTGTTCTTACCGGGTGCGGCAAAAATGATTTCCAGCCTATAGAGCAGCAGCCTATTATCGTCAGCGTCAATGTGAAGGACCATAGTCTCTCCTTCCTTGATCCTGTCCGCAATAAGGTGTCGGCGGCATGGCAGCTCGATTTCCCGCTTAGCGGCGCCCTATTCCTTGCGCAGGATCAATTGCTCGTCTACGGCAAGCAGGCGGACAAGGCTCTCATTTACCAATTGTCTACGGGAAAGCAGATCGAGACATGGGACGTAGGCAAAGGAGCGGCCAATGCGCTGCTGTCCCATTCGAAGCAATTTGTCTATTTTGTTGATCAGCATCATAAATCGATTCGCGCTTTCCGGCTGGACGGCACGCTTCAGTACGAGGTTTCTGTAGGCAAGCAGCCGTTGCATATGTATGAGGCGAAGGACGGGAGCAGGCTGTACGTCATCAATTTCGACGATACGACGATGTCCATTATAGACACTCAATTGCAAAAAGTTGTACAAACATTCAGCATTAACGAATCTTCGGCTGGCGGTCTGCTGTTGGATGATCGGCGTGAGCTGTGGGTTGGCGGTCACGGAAGCGGAGCTGAGGTCGAGTCGGACATCCATGTGTACAACATGGATACCGGGTCGCTTATTCGGCGCATCCCAGCTCCTTATATGCCCGTAAGCTTTGCACAGACGGATACAGGCATATTCGCACTGAGCCACGGGTCCAGCACGCTTCGCAAGTTCGCGCGGAACACCGGCGCAGAGCTTGGCACGATCAAAATTGGCGCCAACCCATTCGAGATGAAGGAAATTGGCGGCAATCTATACATCGCTAGTTATGATAGCAATGAGATCTATGTCATTGATCCCAACTCACTCACCGTCAGCTCAATCATCCCTGTGGGCCAAGGCCCATTCCAGATTACGTCCAACTCATAAGCGCAAGGAGGAACAAGCATGAACCAGTCTCGATTGCTCATTATCGATGATGAAGAAGATATGAGAGCACTCGTGCATATGTATTTGAAAAGCTCTGGATTCGAGGTGTACCAAGCCGCGAATGGCGAGGAAGCGCTAGAGATTCTGTCTGCCATGTCCATCGATCTAATTGTTGCCGATGTCATGATGCCAGTTCTGGATGGCTTCACGCTCTGTCTGAACATACGCCAGTCCTCTAACGTGCCAATCGTCTTCTTAACGGCAAGAGGAGAAGAATGGGATCGTGTCTATGGCCTGAAAATCGGTGCCGACGATTATATTGTGAAGCCGTTCAGTCCAAGCGAGCTGATCGCCCGGATCGACGCGGTTCTGCGCAGGGTTAATCGAGAATCTGCAGCAGACAAAATGGTTCAACTATACGGCCAAATCGAGATCAATGAACGAGGTAGAACAGTCAAGGTATGCGGCGAGTCCTTAGCTCTCACCTTGAAGGAATTCGAGCTGCTTCTCTTCTTATGCCGCCACCGCGGACAAGCACTCAGCCGCGAGCAGCTTCTGGAGCACGTGTGGGGTATCGACTACGAGGGCAGTGTTAGAACTGTAGATACACATATCAAAACACTGCGCATTAAGCTCGGCAATGTGGGTGAATTCATACAAACGATGTGGGGCATCGGATATAAACTAGAGGTGTAAATGGCATGAAGCAGCTGACCTTAGCACAGAAAATGTGGCTTATCGTATGCGCGGCGATTATCGGAACTGTGTCTTTTTCGTATGCGCTCACTCACTATTTCTATGAAAAATACTATGTCGAAAAGGTAGATGAAGGACTGCGGCTGGAAGGGCTTCGCCTTTCAAGCAACTATAGCGGTGGAGAGGTCACCGCCAAGCTGCGCGATCAGATCGATTGGTACAACAAGATGTCTGACTCGGAGGTGTTTCTTGTCACGAACCCGCGCGAGTTAAGCGCCTGCCTTCCCTTCGAAGTCGAATACGACTCCCTCATCAGCGAGCAGGATCGCCAGCAGCTCCTTCAGGGCAACCCCGTCACCAAGTCTGGGTTCGAGGAACGCTTCGGCCGCACGATTCTATCTGTCAGCATCCCGCTGCTGGACGACAATCGCTTGCAAGGCATCTTATTCCTGTACATCCCGCTTGCAACCATTATGGAAATGAATAAGGAACTGACCAGCATTTTCATTCCGATCACCGTATGCTTCGTGCTCCTATCCCTTGTGGTGGGCAGAACATTAATCAACCGCATCACGCAGCCCCTTCGACGCTTGGAGTCCGCTGCCCATGAGATGGCACATGGCAATTATGCGGAACGTGTTCCGATTACAACACATGATGAAATCGGCAAGGTGGGACAAGCCTTCAATCAGATGGCATGTGCCGTTGCCGAGGAGGATAAGCGCAAAAAAGAATTTCTCGCGAACGTGTCCCATGAGCTGCGGACCCCTATCAGCTATGTGAAGGGATACAGCGAAGCGATTCTGGATGGGGTTGTTGAATCTGAACAAGATCAGCGAAGCTATATCAGCCTGATCCACCGCGAGGCCGGCCGCATGCAGCGGCTAGTTCATGATCTGCTAGAGCTGGCCAAGCTGGAGAACAATGCCTATCCGCTTGCCATCACCCATCTGGTGTATGCTCAGCTTATTGAGGACGTGCTGATGACATACAGACACATACTTGTCCAGCAGCACATTGCATTGGCGATCGATCTTGATCCCGAGCTTATTATTGAAGCCGATCAAAATCGAATCGAACAGGTGCTCCATAACCTGCTGGACAATGCCATAAGGTATACGCCGGAACAGGGAACGATCAGCGTCGAATTGCGCGCAAGCTCGGACACCCATTGTGAGCTGAGCATCAGCGATACCGGCATCGGCATTGCCCCTGAGCATCTTCCCCATATAACCGAGCCGTTCTATCGAGCCAATAAGGCGCGAACCCGCAAGGATGGTGGAACAGGGTTGGGGCTTGCCATTGTGTCCAATATTGTTGCTATGCATGGCGGAACGCTGACCTTTCACAGCATCGAGAATGAGGGGACAACTGTGACGATTGCGCTGCCGCGATACAGAGAGACATAAAAACTTGCGGGTTGTCATGCTCCGTTCACACATTCTTTCATCTTTGCACACAATTGTGTCGTAATGTAGGAGCCAAAGAAAATGAAAATGGGGACAGGATGGTGGCCAATTGTGACCAATTGCAGACAAGTCAACAGAAAAATGCTGCTGGCCGCTCTAGCTTTGCTATTGTCTCTCCTCACCTGCTTCCCAGGTACAAGCAAGCTGCATGCCGCCAACGCTAATGGGAAGGCGTTCATCGTTCGTGCCGGAGATTCGATCCAGAAGGCCATTAATGAGGCTGAAGTAGGCGCAACCATTACCGTACAAGAAGGCAGCTATCATGAACAGCTTGTCATTGATAAGCCACTGAAGCTCCAAGCTGCAGGCAGTGCTAAGGTTACGCTGAACGGCAATAATCAAGGACATGTCGTCACGATTACCGCCCCCGGCGTTTCCCTAACCGGATTTCAGATTATCCAGAGCGGCAGCAAAAAGCAGGACGCTGGTATTTATATCGCCTCCTCGGACAACTTGATCATGTCCAATACGCTGTCCCGCGTACAGAATGGCATCTATGTCAACAAAGGAAGCCGTAATCAGATCGAGAACAATACGATAACGAGCAATAACAGCCGCATCTCTAAGCGGGGCAACGGCGTTCACCTCTTCTATGGCAGTGGTAATGTCGTCCGTGGCAATGACATTTATGATGTGCAGGACGGCATTTACATCGACTTTGCAGCCGACAGTATGCTAAGCAGCAACACGATATCCGATTCACGCTACGCCATTCATCTCATGTTCGGTGAAGGCGGTCGCGTATCGGACAACCAATTCATGTACAACATTAACGGGATGATGGCTATGAGCTCCTCCTCCTTTCGGATTGAGCAGAACATCATGCAGAAGCAGCTTGATTATCGCGGCTATGGAGCGCTCCTCTATAACACCGATCACATCACAATGCGGGGCAACCACATAATGTACAACAGCAACGGTCTCGCGCTAGAGGATGCGAGAGACAGCATCATTTCGGACAATGTCATCGCGGGCAATCATCTTGGCCTTAGTCTGCTGAAGGGCAATACCGGAACTACCATATCGGGCAATCAGTTCATCGGCAATGTCGTACAGGCACGAAGCTTGGATGCTAAGCAGGCCATTGATGACGGCACATCGGGCAATTATTGGGACGACTACTCTTCCTTCGATATTACCGGCGACGGCATTGGGGAACTACCTTACTACGCAGGCTCCATCTATGACAAGCTGCTGCCGAAGCAGCCGCAGCTGCAATTCTACTTCGAGAGCCCTGCCATACAGCTATGGAATGCAGTTAATCACATGCTGCCTTCCACTAGCTCTACGAGCGGAGCAGATCGATTTCCGCTTACGCAGCAGCCCACCCCTCAACCGCTTGTAGATGATCCTGCACAAGCAGTCCTAGAAGCGGAGCTTCCTGCAGACAGCCGCCATCTTATCGGCATCGCAGGATGCTTGTTCCTAATTGGCGGCATATTCATTCTTGCACAAGGGAGGATTCAGAAATGACATGGAGATTCGGAACAGTCGTAGCGGCAGTCGGCCTCCTGCTTGCCACATCCTGCGGCAAGCCAAGCTATGAGCCGCGCCCGATTAACCCTGATATCGATGTATGCATCATATGCAATATGAGCGTAGCGAACGAAGACTACGCAACAGAGGTTGTATTAACGGACGGCAAGATTATGACCTTCGATGATATCGGCTGCATGATGGATTATATCCAATCGTATCACAATGCAGACAATCCGATTGCCAAGTCCTATGTATACGCCGCAAGCAATTGGGTAGAGCTGGAGCAGGCCTGGTTCGCCTACCACCAAGACTTCTGGACACCAATGGCGAATGGCGTGCTGGCCTTTCCGAACAAGGAACAAGCAGAGCAATACGTTACACAAGAGGGCAAAGGAAACGTTCTGTCGTTCTCTGACCTGAAGCAGCATAAATGGGACGGTCATCAATGAAGCATATAGGTTCGATTGCGAAGCAGGAAATGAAGCTGATCATTCGCAGCCGCTGGCTGGCAAGCTTCTCCATATTATTTACACTACTGGCGCTGTTCATCGTATTCTTCGGCAGCACCGGCTATCAGGCAGGATACGAAGGGTTTACGAGAATGACTGCAGGACTTCTGAATCTCTCCCTCTTCCTCGTTCCGCTTCTCACGCTGTTAATGGGCAGTACCATGCTCGCGGGAGATAAAGAGGATGGGGGCTATCAATTGCTGCTCACCTACCCGGTATCGCCCACTTCCATTGTCCTTGGCAAATACATAGGCATGCTGGCGGCCATTGCAGCCGTTATCCTGCTCGGCTACGGTATTGTCGGAACTGTGCTGTGGATAACGAACCGCACTGGCATGTTCGCCGCCTCCTTTTTTTTTCTCTTTATCGCCTTGACCCTGCTGCTTGCGGCTATCTTCCTGGCGATAGCTTCGGTCATCGGCGTGTATGCCAGCACGCGATTCCAAGCGCTTGGAATCAGTATTCTGACATGGGCGCTCAGCGTGCTCCTGTACGAATATATCGTGATGGGCGTCTCCAGTGTTGTCCCTTTTCATTGGATTATTACACTCTTAACCACATCCATCCTGTTCAACCCAGTTGAGCTGATACGGGTGTGGAGCATCGTTCAAATGAAGAGCGGCATGATATTCGGGCCGACGCTCTATGACTTTACGATATGGGCCGAGGGGAGCACCGGACAAATTGCCTTCTGTCTGACGGCTGCGGCATGGATCATTGCTCCGCTTGCCTTATCCATCATCATTGTGAAGCAGGGGGGGCGCATCCGCGAATGACGACAAATGCGATGATTCGATTCGATAATGTATCCAAGATTTATTCCAAGCAGAATCAGGTGCGCGATATCCACTTCTCAATCGGCCAAGGCGAATGCTTCGCCTTATGTGGAGGCAATGGCGCCGGGAAGAGCACGATCATTCAGATGATGATCGGCATTGTGAAGCCAACGTCAGGCAGCATTTACTTGAACGGGCACAGGGTATCGTCCACGGACAGCGCCTATAAATCCACATTCGCCTATATGCCTGACAATATGGTATTTCCCCGTTCCTTGACGGGATACGAGGTGCTGCACTTTTTCTCCAAGCTGCTGCAGGTGCCGCGAGGTCGCATCGATGAGCTGCTCTGCCTCGTTGGGTTGGAACAAGACAAGCATAAGAAGGTAAGCCATTATTCCAAGGGAATGCAGCAGCGGCTCGCGCTCGCACAAGCGTTGCTGCCTGAAGCTCCGATCATCATTCTGGATGAGCCCACCAACGGACTTGATCCCTATTGGGTGCATACGTTCAAGGAACTAATCCATGCTGAACGCAGGAAAGGAACAACAATCCTCTATTCGACTCATATTTTGTCTGTCGTGGAGGACACGGCCGATACTGTCGCCTTCATGAATGAAGGCGTCATGGTCGCATGCGATTCTGTCGCTAGACTTTGCCGTACAGAAAATGGACATCGTTCCTTGGAAGCCGTCTTTTATGATACATGCCAGCGTATAGCCACTAGTTCGTAATTAGTGTTTCTTTTCTCGTAGTAGAACGATGTTGGTATTTGCCTTTACTCGTGCAAGGCTCGTATCATTCAAGTGTGCACTATACAGCTGCACATTTATATACCTATCCAAACACTGTGCACTTATCTATACAAATGCAAAAAGCCAGCGATCGCTGGCTTTTTTAAGTTCATCAGTATGCATGCATTACGACATGATTAGCAATGTTTCTCATGAACATGCGGTTGTACCGCTGCTCCTGCCAGTTCATCATTATAGGCCTGTAGATCAATCGATCTGCCCCCATCCAGCCGTGATGCCTCTGCTGCGAATGCCATCAGATGGCTGCGTACGGAGACAGAGGCAGAAGACTTGCTCTCCGTCACCATTCCCGCCTCGAAATCACGCACTTCCTTAATAAAGGAGCGGACTATATCTGCGTCTCCACCCCCATGCCCCGCAGCAGATGCATGAATATGGACAACACGCTTCTCCTTCGTCACGAAATCATGGAGCGTGAAAGCATCATCCTCCATATTGCCGCGAATATCCCCTTTCGTGCCCATCACCTGCACAATGCGAATATTATCGTGTGTGAAGCCGCACATGCTGAAGGTAGCCGTTGCGCCACTGGCGAATTCCATATTGACGACCTGATGATCCACAACATTATTATCCGTCTGATAGACACATTTGCCGTACGGCCCTTCCCACAGCGCCTTAATGATGCCTTCCTTCGTATGATCGTCTGTAATTTTCCGCGCCCATCCAATGCCTTCCCCCAGGTAATAACGCGGCGCATGATACTGGCAGACATGTTCTGCCGGACATCCCTCGATACAGCGCAGCGGTGCACCCTCCGGTCGATTCCCTTCATGAAAATGCATTAACGAGCCAAACGAACTAATGCGTGTGCACGGTTCCCCCATTAAGTACGCCAAAATGTCCATATCATGGCATGATTTCTGCAGGATCATCGGGCTCGCCTCGTCGCTATTGCGCCAATTGCCGCGTACGAAGCTGTGCGACATATGCATATTGCCCACGTTCTCATTTAACTGTATCGAGGCGATATCACCAATCGCACCTCGGTCGATTTCCCGCTTCAAAGATGACCAGAATGCCGTATAACGCAGCACATGGCAGATCGTGAGCAGACGATTGTGCCGCTTGGTCGCAAGCTCCATCTCCACACACTCTGCCGGCACAGGCGACATCGGCTTCTCCAGCAGAACATGATACCCTAACTCAAGTGCCCGGAGCGTTGGCTGGAGGTGCATTCGATCCAATGTACAGATAATTGCAACTTCTGCCTGCCTCTCGTTGCCAAGCAGCGACTCCCAAGAATCGAATTGCTGCTGAGCGGTTAGTGCAAATTGCTCGGCAAATTTGCGTCGTCGTTCTGTATTCGGTTCAGCGACACCTACAATACGAAATTCATGCGGATTCTCCAGCGCATATGGAGCATATGCACGTGCTCCCCGATCCCCTGCTCCAATCACAACCGCAGTGATAGGCTTCATGTTGCTTCTCCCCCTCTAATGAAGCGAAGGAACGCCCGCAAGCAGCAGCGTTCCTTGGCCTCTCATTATTTTGCTTGGTGAGCCTTATTCATTTCATCTGTAATCATTTGCAGCTCTTTATCCTGCTTCAAGGTCGCAATAAACTGATCATAGGCTTCAATCGTCTCTTTCCCAATGATCACCTTCGTCCGCATATCATCTACCTTCTTTTTAATTTCCGGGTAGAACCGATTATAGGCTTCCGAATAAATGCCGCGTCCTGGATCTGGTACAACATGCTCCTTGCGCTCATTTACAATTTTCACGTTGCGTTCATACAATTCATCTGGCATCCCCACTGCAGCAATAGCCATATCGTCGCTAATCAAGTGGAACAAGCTCGACATGTTGCCGTCTCCCGTCAGATCTTTCTTCGCCTGCTCAGTCGCAATCCGCTTGCCGTTCTCTTCCTTGTAGTGTACGTCTTTCACACCGTAGTACTCCAGAATATTGCCCTCTGGGCTATTTCCATAATCGAACAGCGCCAGAATCTTCTTCACCTTCTCCTCTGGCACCTTCTTGGGAATCAGATACACGCCATAATAGGACTCACCGGAAGGGACATACTTAGCCCCCTGCGGATTCGCCAGGTAAGAGGCCGGAATGAGGTCGGCCTTCGGCTCGATCTGGCGAAGCACTTCCCCTTGGATCCAGACATGGTTCATGGATAAGCCCACCGCTCCTACCTTGCCGCCACGAACCATATCAATAATTTGCGAGAACTTTAAGATGGCAAAATCCTTCGGGAACAGTCCTGCATCGTAGGCTTTCTTAATCCACAGCAGCGCATCACGGGAAGCATCTTCAGTGATGATCGGCGCCAGCTTGCCATCCTTCAACTTCCATGCGCCTTGCGTTTCATTGAAGACGTTATATACAAAACCGAGCGAGTCTGGGGATGCCGCATACGGAACGATATCAGTCTTCCCGCCGGGCGCCTTCTCCTTAAATGCCTTCAGTACGTCGAAGAGCGAATCCATGGAATTTGGCACTTGCAGATTCAGCTCATCCAGCCAATCCTTACGCAGCATCGGGAATACACCGCCGCCAAAGCTTGGATAGTACCGTGGAATGGCATAGTTCTTGCCCTCGATCTTCGTCTCTTCCCACATCGCCGCCTTAACGCCTTCCGTTAGATTCGGATAATCCGTAATGAAAGGCGTCAAATCCCAGAACACGCCTTGCTTAATCATCTTCTGGAGCTGCGAGTTGTTCAGCGACTCCACAAAGATAACATCCGGCATCTCACCGGACGCCAGCATCACATTGACCTTATCTTCAATCGTCGTTGGTGTCAGCCATGTGATGTCCAGCTGTGTATTCGTGTTCTTCTCTAGTTCCTTCCACATCGGATTGCTGTTGTTCACCATATCGGGCGCATAATTCAACGTTTGCAGTGTAATCTTCGTCGGACCTTCTCCCCCAGAGGCACCGCCTGTGCCTCCACCGCCGCATGCAGTCAGCAGCAGTGAACATGCCAGCATGATAAGCATTGTTGTCTTGAGCAAGGATGACAACTTACGTGATGAATTGTGAATCATTCTGAACCCTCCTTTTTGATATGCGAGCGCTACAGGCTGACCATGTGCATCCTATATTTATTCATTCTTTGACAGAGCCAACCATCGCACCTTTGGCGAAATGCTTCTGCAAGAATGGATACACCAGCATAATCGGTACGGTAGCAATAACGACTGCAGCCATTTTTAACGTCTCAGACGGCATCTGACGATTCATACGAAAATCCGCACCGCTTCCCCCTGCACCGCCGCCCATTGCCGCCGGATCGACCAGCAGGTTTTGCAGCAGCACCTGCAGCGGCCACATGCTCTGGTCGTTAATGTACATAAGCGCGTTGAAATAGGTATTCCAATACCCTACCGCAAAGAACAAGCCGAATGCGACCAGCGCTGGAAGTGACAAAGGCAATATGATGCGCCAAAATACGCTGATTTCGTTGCACCCGTCAATGCGTCCCGCCTCCTCCAGACTATCTGGTATACTGTCGAAGAATCCCTTCATAAGCAGAACGTACCACCCACTGGTCAGCGACGGAATAATAAGCGACCAGATATTATCGATAAGTCCGACATTGCGCACAATTAAATACTGCGGCACAAGTCCTGGCTGGAACAGAAAGGTTAACAAAATAAGAAACAGAATGGCCTTCCGGAAGCGCAGTCGCTTCCGAGAGAGCGCATAAGCCAAGCCCCCGGTTACGATGAGGCTGCACGCTGTTCCTACTGTAGCCAGAAAGGTGCTCACACCGAGTGCGCTGACGAACAAGCCGTTTGCGAGCAAGTACTGATAGGCATCCAGTGACCATTTGGCCGGGAACAAAATAAGCGGCTTTGTGTAATATTCCGTTGGATCCGTGAACGACAGCACGATTGTATAGTAAATGGGAAAGACGGTCGCCAAGCTGATGAGCAGCAGAATGGCTATGTTCCCGATATTGAATAAGCGATCTCTCACACTGTTATCTCTCATAGCACTTGTCTCCCTCCCTGTTTAATATAAACTGTCCTGTCCGAAGCTCTTGGCGATTTGATTGGCCGCCACCACAAGAATGACGCCAACTACCGATTTGAACAATCCGATGGCTGTACTGTAGCTGAACTCCCCTTGCTTAATCCCAACCCTGTACACATATGTATCGAACACTTCCGCTACATTGGAGACGGCTGCATTCATCATCAGATAAATCTGCTCGAATCCGGTATCCATAATAGTGCCTAACCGCAAAATAAACAGAATGATGATCACATTGCGCATGCCCGGCAGCGTAATATGCCAAATGCGGCGCATCCGCCCTGCTCCATCCATCACCGCAGCCTCATACAGCTGAGGATCGATTCCTGCGATAGCAGCGAGGAAGATAATCGTCCCCCAACCGACCTCCTTCCAGATCGACTGTGCCGTCAACATTCCCCAGAAATAACTTGGATTCGTGAGCAGATCAAAAGCCTCTTTGTCCATAGACAGCAGCAGCTTGTTGAACAACCCTTCCGATTGCGAGAACATGAGGAACGTCAACCCCGATATAAGCACCCAAGATAAGAAGTGCGGAATGTAAATGAGAGACTGTACTGTTCGCTTTACAATCGAATGCCGAACCTCGTTCAGCAAGGTAGAAAGAAAGATCGGCGCCGGGAAGAAAAACAACAGATTCAGAAAACTGATAGCGAGTGTGTTGCGCAGCAGAATGTAGAAATCTTCATTTGCAAAGAAGCGGCTGAAATGCTCGAATCCTACCCATGGACTTTGAAACACACCGAAATACGGCGAATAGTCTTGGAAGGCGATCACAAGATTCGTAATCGGAACATACTTGAAGACAAGGAAGAAGAGAAGTCCTGGCAGCGCCAACAAATACAAGTATCTATCCCTCTTCACATCTACCCATACACGTGTGCGCGCTCTTCGTTTAGATGATGTCCTCCGTTCTAACTGGGCTGCAGATGCAGATGTTGATGGTTCCATGCTCACCAGTACTACCTCACTTTCTTCTGCATGTTCAATTGAGACAACGAGTATCACAATGTCTGCTAGGATTTTTATCAATGTAAACGCTATCACAATTTCATGCAATTTGACTTTTTTGCTGAAGCGTCTTGTCTGCCTGCATAACCGTGCTTATTCATCGCTCGATGAACGCACAAGCAAGCCCCGCAAAGAATCACTGCTGCGAGATTCGATGCAGCATTTTTGCGATTTCCTGAGGCTGCACTTTTTTTCTGTAAGCCTTTTCATCCGTTGTGCCATTCAGTATGATAAATACAATCGGCCACCATACCAGAACATTCCATACTACCGTTCTTGTATGAACAGCTTCGTGCAGTCGAGCAAATTACAATTTCTATTCCAATATCAATGATTACTCCATTATTCCGTTTCATCATCCATTGCCACACAGGAGGAATTCATGGGAAAGCTGCATGATATACTACGTCCCTCTTCCAAGGGAATCTTCTATTGGAAAAGTCTCGCGCTCGCCGTACTGCTGACCTGCCTGCCAATCACGATCATCAGTGCGGCTTATTTATATATGGGCAACCAGCAGCTTGTGAAGCAGTTTCAAGAGAAGAACGACAGCGAGATGATTGAAGCAGCCAAACAAATCGATAAACAGCTTGGGCAGCTTATTAATTACGCTCTACATATGGTCGTGAAGCCGCATTTCAAGCCGACGATTTCCGATATGGATTTCGCACAGCAGTTCGAGGAAACGAACCAACTGCTCGATACGCTCACGCTGATCGAGAATGCCGATCCGATTATTGATCAGGTGTATTTGTACGTGGCGAAGCAGAACAAAGTACTTCAGCCCTCGATTGGTCTTCGGACATTGGAGCAGGCAGAAGAATCTCGCTGGAAGGAGCTTATGACGGCCGAGCAGGGCATCTTCTGGACACATGAATTGCAGCGTCCCTTCAGTAGAGGCTCGTCCCATGCCGTCGTAATGAAGCTGCCGTTCAATGGAAACGCATCTTATGGGGCTATCGTGATTTACATCAATCCGTCTAAGCTGTTCGTATTTGCGAACCCAGACCGATATGCTTACCTGCTGGACGAGGAAGGACACATTATTGGGCAAAGCGGAGCAAGCAGACAGAATCCTGAGGCATTCGCCGCTATTCAATCTCATCAGACTCAACATACAGAGGCATTGAATCAACCTAGCGGAAGCAGCAAGGTTCCCTTGGATCAGGATACATTGCTCATAAACACCGTAACCTTGGAGAAAATGGGCGGCAAATGGACTTACTTATCGGCTACCCCTCAATCCATCATTACAGCACCTACACGACCCTATACACATATCCTCATTGTTTGCTGGATATTTGCCGTGCTGGCTGCGTTAGCGTTAAGCTGGTTCGCTTCCCACCGTATGTATCGGCCGATACGCCAGATGATGAACTTGCTTGCAGGCTGGCGCTCCCCGGATACGGATGTTCACAATGAGCTTGATTATATTGAACGGGAATGGCAGCATTATCGAATTACAAATGAAACATTGGAACGGAGGCTGAATCAGGCCGTGCCGTCCATGCGCGAGGCAATTATGAATCAATTCATTACAGGACAGGCAGCGCACTGGACGGAGAGGGAGATGATTGAGAAGCTTCATACGATGGGGGTCGCCATTGAAGGCAGGTCATTTGCAGCAATCGTTCTACAACTTCATACAACCGATGAAGAATATAAGCCGCTGTCCGATAAAGACGATGTTCTATTAACGTACGCAGCTATCAATATCGTGGCAGAGCTATCCCAATCCGCAGCGGAACATGTTCACACGATTAATTTCTTAGATGGATCGTTCGGACTTGTGCTCATACTTCCCACACAGGATCATACTCAAGCAGAAGCACAACAGGAGCTGCACAGTCTGTGCTCCCATTATATCAACGTCCTGCATGAGGTTCTGCGCATCCAGGCCACCATCGTCTATAACGGGCCAACTTCGTCGTGGATGGATATTCCCCATGCCATGGAGCAGGCTCAGCGTGCGCTTCGTTGCCGCACCTTCGACGCAACGAGCCAATTGCTTCAGGCCGATCAAGTGCTGGATAGAGCGAATACGCTGCTTGAAGCCCCTCTGCTTGTGCTTGAGCAGGAGCTTATTTACGCTCTCAATATGGGTCTGACCCAGGAAGCGACGCAAGCCTTGGAGCAGTATGTAGAGGCACTGCAAGCAAGCCACGCGGCAGAATGGCTTGTCCATCAAGCGCTATTGCGACTAATGGGAAGCATCCATCGCGCTATGCTTCAGGCCGGCCATAATCCGTATGCCGTCTATGACAGCGCCCAGCTGTATGAAGAGCTTCGTATGCTGCGCAATCCACAAGCATCCTTGTCCTGGTTCCAAGAGAAGGTGATCCACCCTTACATTCATTCGCTCTCTCGCAGCTTCAATGCATCTATGAAGGAGATTGTAGACAATCTGCTCGAACAGATTGCACAAAGCAACGGCCAAGAGATTGCACTCGAAACCTATGCGAAAAGTAATGGCGTCAGCATCTCCCAACTGAGCAAAGCGTTCAAGCAAATGACAGGAACGAACTATGTCGATTATATTACCTCGATAAGAATGAACTATTGCAAGCAGCTTCTACTGACCACGGATATGAAGATCAATGAAATCGCTGAATCGGCCGGTTACCAGGCCCCCTACTTCAATCGTATGTTCAAGAAGCTCGAAGGAATAACTCCCGGCCAATATCGCCAGCGTCATTCCTCACAAACCCTATAGCAGGATGTCGCAATTGGAGCAATAACTTCAGCATAACCTTATACATCACTGCAGATCATGGCTGGCATTCCGATCTCCGTTCTGATGGGTGCTGTCAGGCGCATTTCATAGGTCTATACAACTTCGGCCCCTCCACTGCTTACCGCAGGAGAGGGGCCGAAGAGCTTATTATTTACAATGCACAGAATCTAGCAAAAAGACAATCTTAACCGTCGATTACAGCAGACTGACTGTTACTGCATCGTCAGCAGCATCGTGCCCATTCGGCGGGCAGTCTCCATCATCTGCGGGGCAAAGGATACAAGCGTATCTGCCGACATCCGGCTGACAGGCCCCGATACCGACAAGGCTGCGACCAGCCGCTGATTCCGATCCATGATCGGCACAGATACAGCCGCCGCTCCAAGTTCGCGTTCTTCCAAGCTCACAGCATATCCGAGTCGACGCACTTCCTCAAGCTGCTTCATATAGCTGTCCTTGTCAATGGAGGACGGCCAGCGTGAATCGCGCAATGCAGCCTCTAGCTCGTGCGTCTCAGCAAAGGCAAGCAGCACCTTGCTGGATGCCCCCACGAACAACGGCAAACGAACGCCTACTGGCGCTACTCTACGGATCGCCTGATTGCTCTGCACGGCCTGAATCCGTATCCGGTCGTTGCCATCCTTCACATATAGACTCACCGTCTCATCCAACTGATCGCGCAGGAGCTCCATCTCCGGCTGCAGCAGCTGAGCAGGATCATCGACCTGCGTCAAATTCGCCGCCAACTCCCATACCCGATATCCCAGGCGATACTTATCGCCATTTTTAAGTACGAATCCGCGATCCTCCAATGTTGTCATCAGACGATGAACAGTGCTCTTATTCAGCCCAACGCGGGTTGCAAGTTCCGTCAAGCTGATATCTCGCTCATTGGCAAAACACATTAATATATCGAGTGCACGCTCTACGGCGCGTACGGTTAGCTTTCCTCGTTCTTCCACCATGTATCTCCCTCTTCGGTTCCATAGTATGGAACATCGTTACAACTAGTATAACTCTCTTCCTTATTTTCGTAAAGATACTAGCACCATTCTCCCGCATCCTACGAACGTCCCTTGTTTCGACATGTTTTTACAGGGAGATTGCAATGTTACGGGACGATTACAATCACCTTACAAATCGCGCAAATCCGTTGACCCTATGCGGATTCCCGCATACGATAATGATACGAAGACAACGTTTACACGAATCAGCTCCCATCGGGACTTTTGTTCTATATGAATTTATTGGGCTCGACACCATTCTGCATTACATCATCGAAGGAGGTCATCTACATGAGCACACCTGTTATTACATCTCCCGCACTACAGCCTGAATGGCTCGGCCCATCTGGAGCAGCCCCTGCGGCAGCGCGGAGACTACGAGTGAAGCATGTAGCCATTGCGCTATCCCTATCGACCTTCTTCGCTGCGATTGTCATCTTCCTTGCCCTGCACGGATTCATCGCATGGATGTTCGCCAATCCGCAAGTACCCCCGCTGTTCTCCAATCCAATGGAGGCCAAAGGGATGAAGTACGAGACGGTATCCTTTCCCGCTCGCGATGGGCATACGCTGGTAGACGGATGGTACATTCCATCTGATAAGCCTTCCAAGCGCACCTTAATCTTCAGCCATGGCTACGGGGCCAATCGAGAAGAATATTGGGTGCCGATGTATGACCTCGCCAAATTCGCACATCGACTCGACTACAATGTCATCATGTTCGACTATGGATTTGCTTCCGAACAGCATCCGACCAAAGCAACAGGCGGCCGTCTGGAGAAGGAACAGCTGCTAGGCGCAGTCAAGCTCGCGAAGGAACGCGGTGCTGAGCACGTCGTCGTATGGGGCTTCTCCATGGGTGCCGGAACGGCGCTTCAAGCAGCACTGCTTACCCATGATATTAATGCCATGATTCTGGACAGCACCTTCCTGCTGGAGCCAGATACGCTATATCATAATTTGCAGCAGTACGCTCCACTGCCGAAGCATCCATCGCTTGATCTGCTGCGTACCTTCTTCCCTGCTGTCAATGGCACGAGCCTGCAGCAAATTCCATACAACGAAGTGAAATCAACGAACTATGAGATGCCGATTCTCTTCGTTCATGGAACAGCGGACTCCAAGGCGCCATATGGAATTGCAGAAGGCATTGCCGCCCATCAGTCCAATAAGCTCTCGCAGGCATGGATCGTCCCTAATGCACAGCATGAGCTTATCTATCGCACACAGCGCAAGGAATACTTGTCGAAGACATCCGCATTCCTGAATGCAGCCTATCGTGCTGATCGCGGTTTGTTCATTGCACAGAACTAACTTCCCTGCTACGCCGATTGAGACGTTTATAAATTCGGCAAGGAAGTTTCACAGGACACGAAATGGAATGAATCGAAGTAGTACCGCAAGCACCCCGCTTGCGGTTTTTTTGTGCCATTTTACATAGGTCAACCTATGAAGCTAATACAATAAAAAGAACCATTTCAATCAATAAGGAGGGAGAACATTGCAGCTCATATACGGGCCACTTATGCCTGTGCGTGTGTTGGAAGAGAGTGCCTACTGGAAGCAGCAGGAGAAGAAGAATACAGAGGTCATTCGCGCGATTGTGCCCCAGCTGGAGCCTGAATACGTGCAGCTGCTTGCCCAATGGGAACAGGTTCTGTCACAGACGGAAGATGCAGCGAGGGGACAGCTGCGCACCGCCCTGCAGCAGCCAGATGTCCTTCAGCCAGATCAGCTTCAACAGCTTCAAGAATTGCTCCGCGCTTCTGTATATCAATCCGAGCAATTCGTTCAGCAGCTTGATGCCATTAAGCAAAACAGCCAAGCCGTGCAGCATACGGAGCACGCCCCTGTCGTATTCGATCATATCACGGAGCGCTCCCAGTACTTTCTGAATGCCATTAAACCTGTCTTTTACCCAGCAGTAGAGCCCCCGGGAAGCAATCATAACACTCGTTCTAGCAGCAGCTCCTCCCCACCAGCTCGCATTCACGCTGCAGGGAACGAGCCTTCCTCGCATTGGCCGCAGCATCAGTATCAGCCCCAGCAACATCAGTATCCCTATCAACAACAATCCATTCAAGGCATTCATGCTCACATTGGCAATACGCGCAGCGCGCTTCCGGAACAGGATGATGACGCGGATGAGGAATCCTTCGTTCCAATTGGCGGACATCGGCTTCCACCGCTTCCGTACCCTTATAATGCGCTTGAACCTTATATCGATGAGAAGACGATGCGCATTCATCATGACAAGCATCACAAGAGCTACGTGGACGGCTTGAACAAGGCCGAGTCGGCGATGGCGGAAGCACGGCGCACCAATAAGTTCGATCTGGTGAAATATTGGGAGAACGAGCTTGCGTTCAATGGGGCCGGGCACTATCTGCACACCATCTTCTGGGATGTAATGAGTCCGCAGGGTGGAGGCAGGCCTACAGGCAGTCTGCTGCGCCAAATTGAGCATGACTTTGGCAGCTACGATGCCTTCCGGAAGCATTTCTCGAACGCAGCAGAGAAGGTTGAGGGTGGTGGCTGGACGATACTCGTCTGGAGTCCGCGCAGCCGAAGATTGGAGATTTTGCAAGCTGAGAAGCATCAGAACTTGTCCCAATGGGATGTCGTCCCGCTGCTGCCGCTCGATGTATGGGAACATGCTTATTATTTGAAGCATCAAAATGAACGGCCAAAATATATTTCCGATTGGTGGAATGTCATCAATTGGCCCGCTGTATCCGAACGATTCGAGCAAGCTCGCAAATTGAAATGGACTCCCTTCTAAGCTTACAACATCATTCGATGAATGAGGTGTTTACTTCCTATTTTTCGAGCTTATTCGCCGTTGCGCCGCACCCTTTTCGTTCTATACAATAATAATTGGAAATAGCTGGATCACGTGCGGTTCTGTGCCGCGCTTTCCTTTTGTACCAGAACAATGAGTTATCGACTTCGAAAGGGGTGAGGCGAATTGCTCAGACCTATTGTGAAATGGGCTGGCGGCAAACGCCAACTACTTCCCAGCATCCGTTCCCTTCTGCCTTCAGCAGACTGGACGCGAGCAGCCTACTTCGAGCCGTTCATCGGCGGAGCGGCGTTATTGTTAGCATTAACGCCAGACAACGGGGCCATTAACGACGTCAACCCAGAGCTCATCAACGTGTACCAAATGATAAAGCAGCAGCCAGACCAACTTATCGAAGCCCTTCGCCAGCATCGCAACGACGAAGGCTACTATTATGAAATTCGGGCATGGGATCGGAACCAAGAAGCCTACGCCGCCTTATCCTCTATCGAACGCGCCGCCAGGCTTATTTACTTGAATCGGACATGCTATAACGGCTTATACCGAGTCAATGCAGGCGGCCAATTCAATGTTCCATTCGGGAAATACAAGCGGCCGAACATCATAAGAGAAACAACTATTCGCAGTATGTCCTCCTATTTGAACCGCGCCAATATTCGAATGATGGATGGAGATTTTGCTGAGGCTGTGCAGGAGGCACGCGCCGGCGACTTTGTCTATTTTGATCCTCCCTATGACACCTTGACGCCAACTGCCGCCTTCACTTCGTATGCCAAGGGGGGCTTCGGCCGACCGGAACAACAGCGTCTAGCCAATGTATTTAAGGAACTTAGTGAACGTGGTGTATATGTCATGCTGTCCAATCATGCGACAGACTATATTCATCAATTGTATGAGGGATATCGAATCCATACGGTAAAAGCGAGGCGAAGCATTAATTCCAAAGGTGATGGCCGTGGTGTGATCAACGAGGTCATTATTATGAATTATTGACATGTAAGACGAAACGTGGATATGCAGGCATTGGTTGTATAACCCTATGGGCAGTGCAGGCATCAGTCAATCCCATACTTCTTCTTCGCACGATCGTAAGCTTCCTGGGCGCGATCCCGCCTCGGAAGCTTACTGTTGATGTGCAGAAGGAGCAGTAGATTGCAGGCGAGCAAGATGAGAATGGTCATCTCCATCCAAACTCCCATTCTATTCCCTCCTTAAATGAAATCACTAATCTACGAAAAAGTGAACTTGCCATCCATAATTGTGACAGCGGTACCGGTTAAGTATACCCGCTCCTGATGCAACTCCAGCTTCACAACGCCTTCTCTTGCAGAACATTGACGTCCAGTTAGAGATAACTTGCCAAGCTTAGCTCCCCAATATGGCCCCATCGTGCAATGAGCAGATCCCGTAACCGGGTCTTCATTCACACCCAGCGCGGGAAAGAAACAGCGTGACACGAAGTCAATTCCGTCATGGGCAGATTCCCCTGCTCTCGCTGTAACGAGCACACCAATCGCTTCTTCATCGCACGCCTTAAGCTGTTCCCAATTTGGCTCCAGCGATCGTACAGTCTGTTCCGAATCCACGATGGCCATTAACTCGATTCGGCTTCTAAGTACCTCATGCACCGAGCAGCCTAGCGCTTCCTCCAGACGCACTCGCAGCGCCTCATCCTCTACGGGCATTAGCGAAGATGCTGGGAAATCCAGCGTGATCTCGCATTGGCCTCCGCTTTCCTTATATGCAGCATGGAGAATGCCGCTCTTCGTCTCGAAGGAGACTCTGTCCCCGCTTACAATCTCGCATTGCCGTAATACATGAGCCGTAGCCAGCGTTGCGTGTCCGCATAGATCAACCTCAACCTCAGGCGTGAACCAACGAAGGCCGAGAGGGCGCTGAGCCCCCTCTTCCCACTCTGCATCTACATGAACAAATGCTGTCTCGGATAAATTCATTTCGGATGCGATATGCTGCATCATCGTCTCATCCCATTCCTGTTCAACGAGACAGACCGCAGCCGGATTGCCGCGGAATGGCGCATCTGTAAAAGCATCTACGATGTATACCTTCATGTCCATACCTCCCTTGCCTAAGATTACTACAACCGGCTAATCGAATAAGGCAGTTCTGTTCTATTTCTGTTCTATTCCCTATCAGCTTCCTTGGGATCTAACAGAGAAAGGTATGTCTCCGCCGGCACCGCAGCCAGCCATGGACTCGGCTTGCCGACACAGAATACATGAAGCTCATGCATGGCCCGCGTGCAGGATACATACAGCAGTTTCTGTTCATTTGCACGCCCATAGGCAGCTTCCGATGCATCATAGATGACAACTGCATCGAATTCTACTCCCTTGGCCAAATACGAAGGAATAACCAGCGCACCCTCATGGAATGAGGCCGTATCTTGCTCGACAAGGTAAATCGAAATTTCATTTTGCAGCGCCTCATATGCTTCCTTGCTCTCTTGAGCCGTCTTACAAATCACGGCTACATTGCGATGCCCTTCCTGCAGCAGTTGACGTATGCGATCCACGACCAGTCGATCACGCTCCGCTCTGTCCTCTACAACGGTAACTGTCGGCAGATTCCCAGCCCGATCGAACGGTTCAATACGATCGCCATCCATAGCCAGATAGCGGGCGAACTCCATAATCGGACGAGTTGTGCGGTAGCTTCGCGTCAAGTGGAAAGTTTCCGTAGATGAATCGCCGCGCATATCCGAAGATAACCAACTGCTGTTAATATCCTGTTCCCCAGCATGTGGATAAATCGCCTGCTCCCAGTCACCAAGCAGCGTCATGCTGCAGCGCGGGAACATTCGTCTTAACAATGCGAATTGGAACGGTGAGTAATCCTGCGCCTCATCAATGAACAGTTGGCGAATAGAGGTATTCACACGGAACCCCTTAATGCATTCATTCAGATACAGATATGGCGTTGCATCCTCAAACGGCATCTCCCCTGATAGAAGGCGTGCTTCCGTATCTGCACATATGGTTCTCCACTCCGCAGGCAGCGTTCCGGCTGCCGCACATCGCTCCGATACATCCGGCATAGCGAACAACTGACGATACGTCCCCTCCATATCAATAAACCCAAGCTTCTTCACCTGTGAATAGAGAGACTTGAAGTGCTCATTCACAATCGATGCAGCAAGCCAGTCGCGTTCACGCTGGAAGTCATCGAAGGTTTCCTCCGAGAACTGCTTCTTGCGCTGCAGCTTCATATAAGCTTCGTGGTATGCATCATCATCCAGCATCTCTACTTCCTCATCCACCCACGCCTTCTTGCGTTCTTGCTTCGCCGCGCGATGCAGTTCCCCACGCAGCCATTCGGCCAGCAAGCGCAAACGGTTCGGCAGCGGAAGCGATGCATCATAACGGTAGAGCTGGCTGTGAATTTGCTCTGCAGTTACGATTACCTCATCGCGGAAGCAAATATCATGTAGCTGCAGGCCTTCTGTCCCTAACCACTGTACGTACGCATGGATCATATCAATATAGTTACGGCTTGCCTTGAAGCGGATCGCCTCCATACGAGCGCTATAGCCCGGTTCTTCTGCAGCTGTCAGTGAATATTCCATTTGCTCGAACGGATGCTCAAGCTTGAAACTGCTGCCTAGGCGGTGCTCCAAATAATCCTGGAAGGTCGTCTGCTCCATGTTTCGTTCTCCCAGCTCCGGCAACACTGTCGAGACATAACGGTTGAACAGAGGATTTGGGGAAAATAATACGATCTGCTCCGCCTGCAGTGTTTCCCGATACCGATAGAGCAGGTATGCAATACGCTGCAAGGCTGTCGACGTCTTACCGCTGCCTGCTGGCCCCGTCACAATCAGCACGCCGCTCCGTTCATTGCGAATGATGCGGTTCTGCTCCTGTTGTATGGTCGCTACAATGCTCTTCATATGCTCGGCTGACGGCTGACTAAGCATTTGACGCAGCAATTCATCTCCAATCGTAACCCCGGTATCGAACATTCCACGGAACCGGCCTTCCGAAATAAGAAACTGACGCTTCAGTTCCATCGTACCTTCTATCTCCCCTACAGGAGTCGTGTAGCGCGCAGGGCCTGGAGGGAAATCATAATACAAGCTCGACACCGGAGCTCGCCAGTCATATACGAAAAATTCGCCTTCTTCATTGCGGAAAGAGCCAATGCCTAAATAGATCTCCTCACCGCGCATTTCTCCATCTTCCTTGAAATCGATTCGTGCAAAGTAGGGAGACTTCGCCATGCGAGTCAATACATCCAACTGACGCGCAGCATGGCGGTGTCTATGCTCGCGCTCGGTTAACACCTCTGCCTGCTGCTTCATGCTGGCGAAGGTCTCTATCGCCTCATTTATATCGTCCATGTTGATTTTGACATCGTCCCAGAATGCCTTGCGGAATTCGACTACTTCGTGTTTGATGTCGCCAATATCCTGCTGCAGGGGCTCAATATGCTGCTCAATAGCTTCCATCACCCGAACCGCTCGTTCCTCTTCTAGACGCCATTGTTCTTCTTTCGTACTCATCTAACCACCCGCTTCTTTAGAAATTTATAAATCAAGGTTGACAGCCTGTGATTCGATATGGTATTATATATTTGGATAGTAATGCTTTTTAAAATATAACCATATCGTACATTAGATCTTAACATAACAGTCCTCTGCTTACAAGATGTTGATTAGGCTTTTTCCTTGTCAACTTTTGTATACAGAGGACTTTTTGCTTGAATGTAATTATGTGATCACCAGTTAGGAATGTACGATAATCTTTTTCTTATGATGCTCCTCAAGAAGCTGAATAAGCTGTGTCTGCTCGGACGGGTTAGACAAGCAAGCAAGTGGGATAATATGTGCCTGCATCGAGCTGATGAAGATATAGATATAGTCCTTGGTCATTCTGATTTCCGGTATCGCATCCCAGTTGTAATGAGCGCTGCCGACCGGCGTCGTCTCATCAATTCCATGCTCAGCGATTTCCATCGTATGATCGCCAAGCCAGGCTGCATTTTCTGTGGAAGCAGACCAACGCATAACCTTTCTCTTAATCGAAAAATACATAAATACGTTCAAAAGCACCCCCAGCGCTACCCCAACGACAATCGAGTACACCCATGGTTTTCCGATAACTTTAAGAATGATGCTTAAAAACAAGGGCAGGCCGATGATGTTCGCCAGCATGACTTTACGGTATTTCGGCATGCTGTATATCACGAATTTATTAAATTTCCAATAGTCTTCCTTTGTAATATGCATTGAAATCTTCATAGCAGCACTCCTTTATTTCCATAGATAGCATAAACATCTTTATTCCCATTATACATGCAGCGATTTCATTAAGACACCCTCCTTTCCCGGGTGAGCAGTATAAGAAAAAAGAAGACACGACCCGCCTTTCAGCGAAGCCATGCCTTCTCCTCATTCCCTATTTATTAAGGACATATATCATTTATAACGTAAATAGATTCCTTCTACCCTTCTTGCTTGGAGAAATAATCGAACAAGTCTCCACGTGCTTCCTCCAAGTACGCCAGGTGCGACTCGCGCTCAATGCGAATTTTCAGACGCTGTGCTGTCTTCTCGAACAGATCCACGCATTCATTCGTGCGAATGATGAGCTTCTGTGGGCGTACCCCCTGCTCTTCAATAAGCTGCAAGAAGTGATTCAGGAATTCCTGCTCAAAGTTGTCATCATACGCGACATGGAAACCTACAGCTGCACGTGTCGTACGGTCTACCCACAAGCAAAGACGCGGATAGTACGGACGCTCGCCTTCACCCTTCACAGCAACAGGCGCATAGAAAAATTCTGTCTCCCATTGGCCCTTCTTATTCGGGAAACGATTCATAACATCATTCAGACGATCCCGATCTTCGATTTCAACCTTCACAGGACGCTCCAATACGAAGTCAGGATCCATCCAGCGATCTACCCACTTCTTGTTGTCCGGAGTACGAACCAACACTTGACCGGATTGCGGTGCTGTCATTACCTCATTGTCCTTCTTCACGCGCGCTGCCAGATCTATCGCTTGTTCTAAGGCGATCGCCAAGAAACTGACCTGCTTCTCGTCAAGCGTCCATGGAACAAACCCCGGGTCGTATGCGCGGAACATTGGCCATGCATTACGGCCGCGGAACCGGAACCCGAGCTCCTTGATCTGCGCCAAATCGTGCTTTTCCAGATCCGTACGGTCTTCGAACGTTACCATGATGCATTTTTGGCGGTGCAGCCATGCATTCTGCTCATGATTGTCCAGCATCATGCTGTTCAGGCTCTCTAATCCTTCACCGCCGCGGAATAACGCCAGACCGAACAAGTAGTCTGTTCCATTCATAATCGTGCAATAGCCCACTTCTCCGTCTTCGGGATTGCTCACGCCAAAGATCACGTTCTCCGGCATCCACTCCCAGCTCGCCTGCTTCTTGAACGCAGAAGCTGCTTCATACAATCTCGCCCACAGCTTCTGTTCCGCTGTCAATTCTACTTCTTGTTCCGGACTTTTCTGTTCCGACTTCTTCTTTGCTTCTGTCATGTGACTTGTAACTCCTCCTATTCAAATTCCCTGCTCTGTCCGAAAAAAACCCCGTCCCATGCCCGGAACGGGGTTCATCAGTTCATAGTTCACCCACATACATCACATTACTACTTAATCAGTGACAAAAATTCCGCGCGCTGCGCCGCATCCGTCCGGAAGCTGCCGCGTGTTGCCATCGTTACCGTCTTGCTTCCCGGCTTCTTCACACCACGGGCGCACATGCACAAGTGCTCGCCTTCCACAACGACCATCACGCCGTGTGGCATGAGTACCTCATCCATAATGTCGGCAATCTCGGTAGTGATCCGCTCTTGCACCTGCAAGCGGCGGGAGATTGCTTCCACCAAGCGGGCGAACTTGCTAAGTCCTGCTATCTTGCCGCTTGGAATATATCCGATATGCACCTTCCCGAAGAAGGGCTCCATATGATGCTCACATTGGCTATAATACGTAATATCCTTCACAATGACAAGCTCTTCGTGATTTTCATCAAATGCTACCCCGAGCGCATCACGAGGATCTACCTCATAACCGGCGAAGATTTCCTCATACATGCGAGTCACGCGTGCTGGCGTATCCAGCAATCCTTCGCGCTCAACATCTTCTCCGACGAGCTTCAAGATTTCCTTAATATGATGCTCAATCTTCTCGCGATTCGTACCAACCTGTGTATTCACATAATCCTTCAAACCAGCCACGAACGTTCCTCCTTCCGCCGCGCTTGTGAGCATGATCTCGTTAACTTAGCGGTTTTTCTTGAAATTCTTGTTCTTCATCATTTGCTGTGCTTGTTGCATCTGCTTCGAGTTCAGATTGTAGCCCATTTGCTTCGCCATCTTCTGCAGCATTTGAGGGTCAGATTGCATTTTCGTCATTTGGTTACGCAAGTAGTACACGCCGCCAGCGAAGCCGATGATAATGCCTACAATTAGTGTTACGATTGCCGTAATTACTGTCCACATCTTCCCATGGTCACCCCAACATCGTCAAGTTTAGCTCATTGCTTCTATATTTCAAGTAGGGTACAGATTCCGAGAATGATCCACCGAAAACTTCACATAGAAAACGAAAAGCGATCGATGTGCCGTTCGATTTCGAATATACCGTACCGCCACTATGATAGCACGTACCATCAATCGTGACAAATATCCCCTGTTCCATTAAGGAGCAGTCAGCATCCGCTCTTCATTCGCCTGCATGCCTTCCAGCTTGAGGAGAGTAACTTTCTTGTCCATCCCCCCGCCGTACCCGACCAGTCTGCCATCTGCTCCAATGACACGATGGCATGGCGCAATAACCGGAATCGGATTGCGATTGTTCGCCCCACCGACTGCTCGTACTGCCTGCGGACGTCCAATTGCCTCTGCGATCTGCTTATAGGATCTTGTCTCCCCGTACGGAATATCCATTAGAGCGCGCCACACCTCACGTTGGAATGGCGTTCCTTGGAAATCAAGCGTCAAATCGAACGATTGCCGCTCCCCTCTGAAATATTCCTCCAATTGACGAATTGCCTCCTGCAGCCGTTCCGGATGACGCTGGAGGGCAGCCCGACCATATGTGCGCTGCGCCCAAGCGTTCAGACGCGCAGAGGTATCCAACACACTGCCGAATTCAATAGAACACAGTCCTGTCGCCGATGAGGCAACGGTCAGCATCCCTATCGGCGACTCCATCTCCTGCACATAAATAGGTTCCACATGATTGTCGAACTGCTGCAGGGCATCATCTATCGCTTGCACAACGGCATCCTCCTTCTCACGATTCAAGGCTGACAGCAGCGCCTGCTTCGCATCAGTACCGCCAATCTGACCAAGCGCCCAAGCGGCTGTCGCACGAATATCATAACGCGTATCTTCTCGCAGCAAGGCACGCAACTCCCCAACCGCGCTTCGATCACGGAAGTTCCCAAGAGCCACAATCGCATTGCGCTGGATCGGCTTCTTGCCGCGCCATGCAGCCGACAATGAGCCGAACTGCTCCTTAAATTCACGATTCGATAATTGCAGCATTGGAACGAGAAGAGGCTTCGCCTTCTCGGGATCAGGCTGCATTTCGGGTTGGTGCGTCCAATTCATTCCTTTATTTTTGGGACAAACGATCTGGCATGTATCGCAGCCATACAGCCGATTCCCCATCTTGGTCATCATCTCATGGCTCAAGATGTCCTTCGACTGCGTCTGGAAGGAGATACACAGGTTCGCATTCAACTGTCCAGGGCCGACAAGGGCACTTGTCGGACAAGCATCAAGACAGCGCGTGCACTCGCCGCAGTCTTCTGTAACAGGCTCGTCAGACGGGAACGGAATATTCGTAATCATTTCGCCCAAGTAAATCCACGATCCCCACTGCGGCGAAATAATCGAGCAGTTCTTGCCGCTGAACCCAATACCTGCACGCTCTGCTACGGCCCTATCACTTAATTCCCCTGTGTCCACCATACTTCGTACCCGCAGTTCCTGTTCAGGCACTCGCTCACGCAAGAAAGCCTCCAGCTTCGCGAGACGATCACGCAGAACATGATGGTAATCAAGTCCCCATGCTGTCCGAGCGAACATTCCCCGATAGGAGCCAGCCTTCGACTTCGGCGACTCCTCCAGCTTGGAAGGATAGGCCACAGCAATGGCTATGATTGAGCGCGCATCCTCCAGCAACAATTCGGGGCGAGTACGCTTGTCCAAGTCAGGCTCTTCGAATCCCGAGGCATAGCCTTGATCAATGGAATGCTGCAGCCTCGCCTTCAATTCAATGAATGGGTCTGCCGTCGTAAAGCCAACCTGATCAATTCCGAGTGCCGGGGCGGCCTCAATAATATCCTGCTTCAACTTGCGCCACCGTTCCTTGGAAGCACCCTGATCAGGCATCACCCGCTCTTCATGATTTTGTTGTCCATGCGGCTTCTTCGAATCAAGCATCCCATTCACCTCCTTGTCGTCTCATGATGTATTTTCATATTCCATTCATTCCGCTAATGCGCTATGCGCCAATACTCAATAAAAAAAGCCTGTCCACAATCCGCCAACATCGGAAACGGCACCATGCATCCCAGGAACTAAGTTCTGGAACAGGCGCCGTTCACCGATTTCGTGTCTACTCGCTTACTGTTCACGAGATTCGTCTAACAACCGCTTCCATTCTTCGTAATACCAACGTACCGTTCCATCATGGAATGGAGTACGACCCTGCTCAATGTACTCCAACACCTGATCCAGGCCTAGCTTCACCTTCTGCTCAACAAGCTCCGGATAATGATAGGTTAAGCGATTGTGCTCATACTCATCTTGATCCACTACTTGAACTTGCCCGTCCGCCATGCGAATGACATCCAAATCATAGTCAATATAAGTGAAAATATTGCCGCACCGATACGGAGGCGATGCTATATTACAATAATACCGAACACCGCATTCCTCGATAAGAGCAACAACGTTGAACCACTGCTTCGGGATGAAGAAGGTTACAGCAGGAATCTTGCTGACCCACTGCTTCCCATCCGACTCCCGAATCGGCGTCTGACTATTGATAAGGACGTACATGTCTTCCTTCACATGATCAGGATGCCGCATCGTGGAGGGCACAAGCCAGTTCTCGAGCCATACCCGATGCAGGTGACCATCGTGCTTGAAACTTTTCACAAGAGCTTCCTCATAACGATTCATGCTAATTCCTCGGCTTTGCGTTCAATTCGCTTTACTAATAGAAAAGCATATCTTTTCCCCGAATGCAACGGTTGAGAAGATATGCTTCCTTGTACAATGTTTGGCTATAGTAAATCGTGTATCGCCACTCTTACCGAGTGAGGCCGATTGCGACCTTGCAATACATCTGCAATACAGGATTGCGCGCCGTTACCCTGCAACGATGCGCAGCTGCGACAGGGAGCGCAGCATATCCTTCGCTCCGTACCCCAATGCCTCAAACCATGGCAATACGACTTCTGTATGCTCGTCCACAGCAATCATAATGTTTTTGACGCGGCGTTGTTGGAATTTCTGTTCCAATCCCGCTACCAGTGCTTTGCCTACTCCTTGATTGCGATAATCTGGGTGTACGGCAAGGCGGTAATAGTAGCCGTTGTTACGATCAACGGTTCCGATGACAAGTCCGACAATAGCCTGCTCCCCACTAGATGCCTCATGTTCTGCGATGAGCACCAGCTCTCCGTCCAACGATAACTGACGCGCGAATGCTTCCAGCGTCTTCTCACAACATTCATCTGACAGTGATTCCTTCAACAACTGGGTTGCCGGAAGATAATCCGACAAACGAAAGGAACGAACATTCATGACTTACTCTCCCTCATCCTGAGCTTGGTTTCGTGATCGGTTGTCTCTCTGTCTAACACCTTTCTACGCCTTTACATTAAATCTGTATCTTGTGGTTATCTACATAGATTGTGCAATACCTTTACAAATACGACAAAAATCGCGAAAATCCTTCTTTATCTTTCAACTTCCATAAAAAAGATCGGAAAATCTCTCGTTTTCTCTTGTAAACGCTTTATTTAAAGCGTTTACATTACCCAATACAAGAAAAGGTTATAGAAATTGTAAAGAATTCGTATTCATTGCTAGCCCTGATCCATCGTTCTCCAATGGAGCATTCGTTTGAAAAGAACCATTTTCGGGTAATATGATAGCGTTGAATGACAGGTTGTTATTCATCTATTTGTGAAGAATTGCGAAGGCTTTATTTTCAATGCAGACTTTCGCAACATTTATGTTGATTTATTCGTTCGCTTCATGTTTAATTAGGTTAGAAGTATATAAGATGCTACATAATTATTAGGAGGTATGACACAATGGCACATCAATTACCAGCTCTTCCTTATGCCAACAACGCTTTGGAACCACATTTCGATGAAACAACAATGATGATTCACCACGATCGTCACCACAACACATACGTAACGAACTTGAATGCAGCTTTGGAATCTGCTCCAGAATTGCAAGATAAATCCCTGGATGAACTTATCGCTAACTTGGATGCTGTTCCTGAGAGCATCCGCACAGCTGTACGCAACAACGGCGGCGGCCATGCGAACCACTCCCTGTTCTGGGAAATCATCGGACCAAACGGCGGCGGCCAGCCTTCCGGCAAATTGGCTGATGCAATCAACAATGAGCTTGGCGGCTTCGACAAGTTCAAAGAAGACTTCGCTAAAGCTGCAGCTACACGCTTCGGCAGCGGCTGGGCATGGCTTGCAGTAGATGCTAACGGCAAATTGTCCGTATACAGCCTGCCTAACCAAGACAGCCCGATTATGGAAGGCAAGACGCCTATCCTCGGCTTGGATGTATGGGAGCATGCATACTACTTGAAATATCAAAACAAACGCCCTGACTATGTTTCCGCGTTCTGGAACGTTGTGAACTGGTCAGCAGTTGAAAAACGCTACGAAGATGCATTGAACAAGTAATTCATGCATTGGCAACAGCCGTCCCCTTGCAGGCTTTCTGCTCGGAGGACGGCTGTTTTTGTTAGCAGCGCTTATGATGTTAACACATTATTCATATGCAAAAAGCCCCGACCTGCTTTGCACAGGATCAGGGCTTCTTATTTACAGAGATTCATGTGCTTCCCTGCAACTGATGCTTATTTCGTTGTACGTTGTTTTACGTTGTTTTCTTGTACCATGTTACGTTCATACCTTGTTTCGCTGTACGCTGCAGTTACCTCGTCACACTGCTACTGACCATGACACGTATATAATAAGTATTCCAGCGCCTGCCGCTTAGCCTTCGAACAACGGCGTCGACAGATAGCGCTCGCCTGTATCCGGCAGCAGCACAACAATCATCTTCCCTGCATTCGAAGGGCGCTTCGCCAGCTGTGTTGCAGCTGCCAAGGCTGCACCGGAGGAAATACCAACTAGGAAGCCCTCCTGCTTCGCAAGCTCGCGCGCTGCAGTGAATGCTTCTTCGTTCGTAACCCGGATGATCTCATCAACGATGCTGCGATCGAATGTGCTCGGCACGAAGCCAGCGCCGATACCTTGAATCATGTGCGGACCGCGATTGCCTCCTGACAGAACAGGAGAATCAGCAGGTTCAACTGCTGTAATTCGTACCGATGGCTTATTCTCCTTCAATACGCCGCCTACACCGCTAATTGTCCCACCAGTGCCGACCCCTGCCACGAAGATATCCACTTCTCCGTCCGTATCGCGCCATATTTCCTGTGCTGTCGAATTCCGGTGCATTTCTGGGTTCGCCTTATTATGGAACTGCTGTGGGATGAACGAGTTCGGAATACTCTCGGCAAGCTCCTCCGCCTTCCGAATTGCACCCTGCATCCCTTCTGATCCAGGCGTGAGCACGATTTCCGCACCAAGCGCCTTCATCATCTTAATGCGCTCCATACTATACGTATCTGGCAACGTAATAATAATACGATAACCAAGTGCTGCAGCAGCGCTCGCCAATGCAATCCCCGTATTGCCGCTTGTCGGTTCGATAATGACCGAGCTGCGGTCAATGACACCTTGCTCTTCGGCTGCCTTAAGCATTGCATATCCGATACGATCCTTGACGCTTCCGCCAGGATTGAATGCTTCCAGCTTCGCAACGAGCCTCGCTCCGAGGCCATGCTTGCGACTGTAGTTGTTCAGCTCCATTAGGGGTGTGTTGCCAATGAGCTGTGTAATGTTTGATGCAATGTTGGACATATTCAACTTTTCCTCCATAACGATATTATCGCAATTCCTTGTGTCGCTACGTGCGGCCACGCCTTGATTGGCATCGCTCCACGACTCGATGTATTCCATAAATGCCAGCCACGTACACGGCATATAGAAGCAAGACGACCGGAATCCTTGTCCAGTCTTGAAGCAACTGCTCGCCGACATAGGCGAACAGGAACATAACCGGCAGCTTCCCTAATACAGTTGCCACCATGAAGGTGCGTAGAGGGATAGACAGCATGGCCGCATATGCATTAATCGCTACAGCTGGGACAATGGGAATCATCCGTCCGATAAGCACAGCAGTGAATGCATTTCGTTCCATTAATTGATTAAAGCTTCGAAGTAAGCCGATACGCTCGATATACGACCTGCTCTGCTTGGATATCCCGCTTCGAACAGCAAGGAACATCAAAGCAGCCCCTACCGTCGAAGCCGCCACGTTGATCCAGCCCCCAATCCAGAAGCCAAAAGTAACGCCTATAATCCCTGCCACTAGACCGAATGGAATGACAGGAAATAGGGATATAGCGACAGCAGCAAGAAACATAATGATGAGCGCACCTGCTCCAGGCTCCATATGACGCAGTACAGCAAGCAGCTTCTCATGGTACACCAAGATGAGTACAGCAGCGAGAACATACAGCCCGAGAGATATTCGCTTATCCAATGTACCTCCTCTGGCATCGGCTTCCGTTACTGGTTGCAAACGCTGCCTACTTCCTTACGTTAATAATTCCATATTAATATATAGAAGCCCTCCGCCACAAGCTCGCAGGCATTTTGCTCCCTTCCTCGACTGCCTTCGCAATAAGTCATGGGAAATGACTCCCACTTATGTCCCTGTAATCTTCTTAATTTCTTCAATCATGCCACCTCTTCGTGTAAACGAATCGAGATGCATGTCAACATGATTCCAATATAGATGAAACTCCCTCTAAAATCCAATAAATCGCAATTCATCTTCTTCATATTACGGATCATTTACATCGATTGGTCAAAAGTTTATTCCAAAATGGAATTAAGTGCGTTATACTGAAGCTACCATACCACTGAACGGAAGGGATGATAATCACCATGAATCAAAATGCTCTCCGTCCCGCGCAGCGAATAAAGAAGCGCACCCTTCTCCTTCAATTGTTTCTGACCTTTAGCCAGATTGGACCGACCACCTTCGGCGGCGGTTATGCAATCTTGCCTGTCATCGAACGGGAAATCGCTGAAAAGCGCAAATGGCTGGAAACAGACGATATGGGGGAAATCACTGCACTAGCTGGTGCCGCTCCTGGCGGTATAGGTGTCAATGTCGCCGCACTCGTCGGCTATCGCATTGCCGGCCTATCCGGACTCGCAGCAGCAGTCATCGGCATCTCCTTGCCTACTATTGCCATTATGCTGTTATTATGCGCTGGGGCAGCCGGACTACGTGATCAACCGTATGTACAGGCAGCATTGTTCGGTATTAAACCTGCTATCGTTGCACTTATTGTATATGCAGCCGTGCGTCTGGGCACGCGCACCTTAACCAATGTGTTCACATGGATCATCACCTTGACCACATTAGCACTGCTGTTCTGGACTTCACTCCACCCCGTTATCATGTTAGCCATTGGAGCAGCCGCTGGTCTCGTACTGAATTGGATCACTCGCAGCAGCTTTATGGGCGACCATCCACACGACCGTTCCAAGCCACCGCGCACAAGCAATAGCGCCACCCGCTCCCGCCAAGCGAAGCAGCACAACAATAGAGCGGTCTAGGTTGATGGAATAGATATGGTTAGCCTCCCATAATCGAACAAGAAGGATGGATGCACCATGTTATGGGAACTCTTTTGGACTTTTTTTAAACTAGGATTTGTCTCCTTCGGAGGCGGATATGCGATGCTTCCGGTTATTGAACACGAAGCATTGTCTCATCACTGGATGACTGCAGAGCAGTATACGGAAGCAATCACACTCGCTGGCATGGCTCCAGGCCCTATTGCGATGAACAGCGCCGTATATGTGGGGTATACTGCATCTGGCTTGATCGGCAGTATCGCTGCATCGCTTGGAGTTATCCTGCCATCTGCAATCATCATGCTGCTTATTGCCACTATTTTCTACCGCGTGTATGATAATCAGTGGGTGCAGTCTGCACTTGACGGCATGAAGCCAGCCGTAATCGCACTGATCGCCTATGCGGCGGTCAACATGGCGATGCATTCTGGGCTCACGGCGAAGTGGACATTATCATCATTCATTCCAGTCGCAATCTTCGCCTGTGCACTACTTGCGCTGATGAAGCTGAAGCTCCATCCGATAGCCGTCATCCTATTGTCAGGAATTGCGGGGATTGTTATATATGGATAAATCATTGGATCAACATATTCCTTCCTCCAAAGCGAAGGAAATATTTCAATTCATTCGACGCACCGATGAAATCTCGAAGCTGGACTTGCTCCAGTACAGTGGGCTTACGGTCAGCACACTGACTCGTGTATTGGAGGAGCTAACTGCGCTTGGACTCATCGCTGAATGTGGGTTTGGCGCTTCGACTGGCGGACGCAGACCGATTCTATACCGAGTCGTTCCTGATTACGGCTATGCATTCGGCCTTGATATCTCCCGCACCTCTTCCCGCCTCGTCATGCTGGACATGGCCGGAAATAAGCTCGATACATGCGAATGGGAAATGACTGCACTCATGACACCGGAATACTTGTTGGCAGAAGTAACGAAGCAGATTAATCACTGGACGGGCAAGCATAAGCTCAGCCCAGATAAGGTACTCGGTCTTGGAATCGGCGCCGTCGGTCCGCTGGATCGATTCGAAGGTGTCATCTTGCAGCCTAGCTTCTTCCCTTCTCCTGGCTGGGAGAATGTCTCGATCGTCAATGACTTGGAACGACAATTGAACATGCCTGTCATGCTCGATAATGGGGCGAACACCGCAATTCGGGCAGAAGCGTGGGCCAATCGGGCAAGAGATGTCCGGCATATGCTGTACGTACATGTCGGCATTGGGCTCCGTTCCGCGATGATGTCCGAAGGCAAGCTTATCTATGGGGCTGTCGACATGGAGGGCTCACTTGGGCAAATGATCATTCAGGCAGATGGCATTCCCCCACGTACAGGGAACGGCAACTACGGCTGCTTGGAGTCATATGCCACCGTATACGCCATTGAACGCGAAGCGAACGCACTCGTCCGAATGGGTCGCCGCAGTCTGCTTGAGCAGATCGCGGGGGCAAGCTCCGACATTTCATATGCGCATATTATGGAGGCACTGCGGCGGCGTGATCCACTGGCGACCGAGATTGTAACGCAGGCTGCTACTTATTTCGGCATTGGGTTAGCCAACCTGCTCAACGTTCTCCATCCAGAGAAAGTGGTGCTTGGCGGACCGCTCATGAACGCGAATGATTTATTTTTCTATACCGCAACACAAACAGCTATTCGCAAAACCTATCATTATCCGCAATATCAGGTCATGTTCAGCAAGGGCAGCTACGGTGACGAGGCGCTTGCGATCGGAGCGGCCTTCATGATACTGGACAAGATCACTGCATAAGAATGCATAAGGCCAGACACTAGACACTAGGGCATATAATCAGAGTGCTGGTGGCGAACAAATAGAGGTTCTGCTCACTGCAGAACCTCACTCTTCATTCGATAATAATTGCTTGCAATTGCTCACTCCATGGACTCTCTTACACTTCTGTACATACATGCCGAATTGTGTAAGTGGAAGACCGCCTTTACAAAAAAAGGCAGTGCTGAGCACCGACCTCCCCTTTCGTCATCGCCTTATAAATGACCCTGCCGCTGTAGTAATTGAAGATAGTGCACATAATACTCGTTGTTCAGTGAACATTCTTCCCCTTGAGGAATCCCCTTCATAATCATAAGATCATCAACTAATGCATAACACAATCCCTGCACGGTAAATCCGAGCATATGCTCCCCATCTTCACTAGTGAGTACAACTCGAAGCAGCTCTCCATTTCGAATCCGAATCCATTCCTTCTCCGATGGTTCCGGAGGCCTATCTTCAGCTTCCCGCTCCTCATATCTGGCCTTATGCTCTTCTTGGATGCCCTTCTCCGTATCACTATATATCCGGTTCAGAACATCACGATCCTCAATCTTGAAGCACTTGAATACCTGTTCAAAATTCGCCAGTGGATCGCGCTGCAAATCAGCCAGCACCTCTGCTGGGATTTCAATCGCGCGGTACTTCTCCACAAGCATTTTCTCGGCAGCAAGATTCGTATACCTACGGGGAAGCTGCTGCTCCAGAAATCGTTGATGTAGCTCCTCCATCCCTCTGCACCTCCACTTATCGATTAAATGATTACTTCTATCATTCGACCCCAAGCGCCGGAATAAAGAAGATTCAGCAAACATCCAATACCTTTCGTGTATTCAAGTCTATGAAGCACAGGTACATACTGAGATAAATGGAGGAACTGCCTCTTCCACCCTTAGGTACGCTGTTCTGGGGATGTCAATCTAAGTGCATGAAACAGCGGCATATGCTGATGATTCGTTCCATGGACAAGATAATCATCCTCGACACGGTCAATGAATAGCACACCATCCAAATGATCCATCTCATGCTGGATGCAGCGGGCAAAGAAATCCTCAGCCTCCAATGTGACCGTCTCACCATCCCGGTTCATCGTTGTTATCTTAATATATTGATGACGCTTCACTCTGCCGTAGTACCCAGGATAAGACAAGCAAGCCTCCATCCCTTCCTGCTCGCCAGCCGTCTCGACAACCTCTGGGTTAATAAGTTCAATATATCCGTCTCCGACATCCATGACGACAACACGTCGCAAAATCCCAATTTGCGGTGCCGCAAGTCCTGCTCTTCCCTTCTCAGCATACAGGGTATCCTTCAAATCATTAAGCAGCGATATCGTACGCGCATTCAGCTCTGTAACTGGCTTGCAGCGCTTGCGCAATATCGGATCTCCAAAAGGTAAAATGATGCGTTCAGCCATCTCTCTCACTCCTTTCTCTCTGGCAATTGCTATCAACCGCCTTAATGGCAGATGGTTTACACATTCTTTGAAATCAACAATCACGGTCTACTCGCTATTATTTCCCTACGTTCTATTGGGAAGCTTCTCGCTTCATTTTACGCTGCTCCCTAAAGTACATGTCATCTTCATTGGAGTTTTCCCTATCCAATATAACATAAATATAATGTCATTATTTTTCACCCTGTTGCATACCTGTTCCATCACACTATGAACCAATAATTCTCCCTATTCTATCTTCCTCTAGCCTGACACCGGAAGCAATCGAAGTAGAGGTTGTCCACCCAACAAATCATTATAACCATAAAAAAGGGCCTCCCCTTCGCCGACCATCGTCGCCTAAGGGGAAGACCCTCTTATCCATCTTCGAATCTTCGATTATTCAGCAGCTACATTCTTAATGCCTTGCACCTCGAAGCCGTAGATACGAGCTGCTGTATCTCCGCCTTGGGTTGGTTTCTCAACGTTAAGGCGAACATAACGAGCCTTGGTCTTAGCAATCGCGTGCTTGGACGTGCCCTTCTCGTTGTCCGTCACCTTCACAGCATCCGTCCAATTCTCGCCGTCCATGCTGAGCTGAATCGTGAACTCGCGTGTATTGAAGGCAGCCGATTCACCGCCAGCCTCTGCATGGTGTACGATGAACTGTGTTACATCATACTCCTTACCCAAATCAACCTTCAGCCAGTGCTTCTCATTGCCGACTGCACACCATTTCGTATGCATCTCGCCGTCAACGGCGAACTGTGGCGCTTCACTGTCATTGACGAAGCTGGACGCTTCTGTCTTCGCACCCTTAGCCAGATCCTCTGCCCGGAACGCTGCTTCCTTGGATACCGTAATGAGCTGCGACTTCGTCATTACATCTTCACCAACTGCATTTTTCGCAGTCAGCTTCACTTCATACGTGCCTTCCTTCGCGAAGCTTACCTTCGGATTGCGCTCCTTGCTTGTCTCAGGCGTTCCGCCTGGGAAGCTCCATTCCCATTCTGTTGTCACTTCCGAAGACTTATCTGTCAGCTGTACTTCCTCACCTGGCGCCACGAACGTCTTATCCGCCTCGAAGTCTGCCTTAGGGGACGGATATTCAGGCCAGTCAAACGAAGTCATTGCCGCGCGGCCTTCCTCATAGTGACGATTCACCGGAACGACTGCTAGTTGCGTCGTCTTCTCCATGTCGCCGCCGCGCTTCATTTCAGACACATAGTAATAGTTGTTGCCTGTTGCGCCCATGAATTCATGGGAACCGTCCGGCTTCACACGATAGACTTGGTAATACTGCACATCGTCGCCCAGCGCTGTCCACGTCAAGCGAGCGTCTGCATAAATGCCGTCACGGACATCGTTTTCAATTATACGTACATCCGATACTTGACCTACAGGAGCCGTCTTCTCATTCTTATCGCGGATCGCAAACTCCCCTACGTGTGCCAAGTATAGATTATCATTGGCCTTGCCTTCCACTTGAACGGATACGCCAACAATTTTCTTGCCCGCATATGGGCTCAAGTCATAAGTTGCCTGTGTCCAGTCGCCCTTCGCGCCAGCTGCCTTCGTATCAGAAGGCTTCACAAACGTATATGTATCCGGTGCTCCTTCGAACGCAACACCGATGTTCAGATCAGCAGCTTCCGGTGCATTCGAATGGTACGTCAACGTCATTTGCATAGCAGCTGTCGCCTCTACATCAGTCTTGTACAGCTTCACATTTGAAGAAGCGCCTTCCGCAACCTCGCCCTGAAGCTTCAAGGAACTGCCGCCATAGAAGGAGTTCGAGAAGTCGAAGCTTGGTGCAATCTTCTGTCCAGACTCGTCAACCATCCAGCGCCATGTCGGCAGAACGTCCTGCAGACTGCGGTTGAACCATTCACGATCACGGACCTTCTTGCCGAATACACTGAACTGCGTACCGTTACCTGTATTGAAATGGGTCACGAAGTCAGACTTCGTAATGACCGTCTTATCTACGATATCATGCGCAATGCCACGCCATGCCCAATCGTTCGCCTTCGTCTTGGATGGATCGAGGCTATCGCCTACCCACAGACGCTGCTCCTTCTTCATGAATTCGTCATTCGTCTTGGTTGTATTGAACGCCCAGTCTGGGCGATACAGGCCAAGCGATGTCACTGCGTCCTGACCTTCCGGGAACAATACCGGGAAGTTGTACTCCCCTTGATAACCGCCGCCGCCTTCCAAATCCATACCTGCGAACAGCTCATGGCGTTCCCGCTTCAATTGCTCAGCTGCCTTCGGTGAGTTCTGGAATGGCGTTATGTAGTCGTACTTGCCTTCCTTCTTGAACTGCCAGCGGAAGTCGATGAACATATTGTCTGCTACTCGCTCCTCCCCATCTTGGAAGAACATCTTATTGTTGTCCGTCAGTCCACCCTGCCATTTCACAGGGCCATCCTTCACCATGGAGTCATACCAGATGATTTCCATATTGGAAGGCTTGATCTTCTGCAAGTATTTCAAAAACTTCTGCATATTCTGCGCATCTTCCGGCGTGCCGCCCTGTGTCTCCTGGTTAATGAACCAGCCATCAAAGCCATAGAATTTCGCGACTTCAATCAGTTTGTCTGCAACAGGGAACGTACCGTCCTCACGCTGCTGGATCAGATCACGCATCCATTCGATTTTACCGCCGTGCTCCTTTTGTGGAAGAAATACGGTGCCGTATACCGGTACGCCATTCTTGTGCGCTGCATCAATTACGTCCGCACTTGGAGGAACGATCAAGCCTTCCCCGGCAGATCCGCCCCACATAATCAGCTTGTCAACATACTGCCAGTAGCTGAACGCGTAGCCATGGAAGCTGTCATTGCCTTGCGATGGTGCACCGCTCGTACTTTTGTACATCGAAGCAAGCGCCATGACCTTGGCGTCTGACTTCGCATTCGGGTTCACCTTCGCTCCTTGTACACGAGAAGTGTCCAGCTTCACGGAGCTGCGGTTGAATGCCGCATCCTTGTCTGTCTGTGCCGACCACGACAATAGCGTATCCGGGTACCAATACGAGGAATGCGGCTGCGCAGCCTCTGCCTGGCCAGCGAAGCCGGCAAGCGATCCAGCAATCATCGCTGTGCTGAGCATCAAGGCAAACTTGCGTTTTATCTGACCTCGGGAAAGTATAGTCGGTTTCAATCGTTTCATTAGAATCCCCTCCAAAGTGACGACTTTCTCTTGATGTTGTATAGACAAATCCAATGCCTCAACAAGCGTATCCGAAGTCTCTCCTAACTTTGGTAACGCTTCCACAATGTTGTCGTGACCATTGTAAACGTTTACGAAATAGAAAAAAAGGGAACTTCCGCCTAAACGGCAAGCACCCTTTAATTTGTCTAGTAAATCTTTAAAATCTACACCAGAATAAATGTCACGAAAGTAACTAAATGGATTACTGAAAGCGGATTTTTAACAATCGCACGAATACATTCGGGAAGGCAAGCTCCTCCATCTCTTCTGGACCTGCCCATTTGTATACGGTATTGTCCTTCGGCTGCAGATTGCGAAGATTACAGCGGTACACGCGCATTTGCCAATGAATATGGCTGAACGTATGCTCTGCATCCATCCAGTGTTCAACGGGCGCAACATCTACCCCCTCCGCTTGCAAGGAATGATGCAGAATCGCATACGACTCAGCGTCGCTCATCCCGACGATGCCCACCTGCTTCGGTACGAGAATATGCGGCAGCTCCCACATCTTCGCCAGCAATCCGGTATCCGGACGTTGACGGACAAGCACCTTGCCTACATGTTCTCCCGCTCCCTCGATCAATGCCGCATACCGAAGCTCCGGTTTCGGCGGCTTCGCTTTTGTCTTGATCGGCAGGATAAGCTCTTCTCCTGCCATGCGTCCCTCACAATGCTCCATAACTGGGCAGAGCAGGCATGACGGGGATTTCGGCGTGCACACGAGCGCGCCGAGCTCCATTAGTGCCTGATTGAAATCGGATGCGCAGCCCTCCGGAATAAGTTCCTGTGCCAAATGCTCCATATGAACACGCGTTGCTGGCTTCGCGATATCATCATGCAGGCGGAAATAACGCGACAGCACCCGCATTACGTTGCCATCCACTGCCGGCTCCGGCCGATTGAAGGCAATGCTCATGATCGCACCGGATGTATATGGCCCAATGCCTTTTAGCGCGGACACCTTCGCCTTGTCATTAGGGACTTGTCCGCCGTATTGTTCCTTCACTTCTCGTGCTGCAGTCTGTAAATTACGCGCCCGGGAATAGTATCCGAGCCCTTCCCATGCCTTCAGCACTTCTTCCTCAGGTGCATCTGCCAGCTCCTCAACGGTAGGGAATTTCCCTATAAAGCGTTCGAAATACGGCTTTACCGTCTCCACACGCGTCTGCTGCAGCATAATTTCGGATACCCATGTGTAGTAGGGATTCGATTGACGCCGCCAAGGCAGATCCCTCTTATTCGCCCGATACCAGAGCAGAAGCTCGCGGCTGAAATATCTCTTTTGCTCGTCCATGACGGCCTCCTGTCTCTTGTCTATTGATTTGTCTCTAGTAGTTAGTATTCATCCTATAAGCGCAGTCTCCTTGCCCATTATACATGAAGGGAACCAGTTGTGAACGTTCTGCCAACAATCCACACCAGCGCTTGCAAGAGAGGTGCTGGAATTTCTATACTATTCATATAGAAATGTCCCAATAGAATGGAGGGCATCATCAGTGCCACAACGTCGAATGTTCACACGCTTCATCCCAATTGTCGCCGGTATCGCCTTGCTAGGACTGCTTGCCGGATGCGGCGGAGGAGCAAATAGCAGCAATGAGAGCAGCTCAGGAAACGCCAAAAAATCAGCTGCACTAGAAGGCCCAGAAGAAGTTGTCACCCTGTATAAAAACAATTGCATGCAATGCCACGGCAATGAAATGCAAGGGATGATGGGGCCAGAGTCAAACCTGCAAAAGATCGGCAGCAAGCTGACGAAGGAAGAGATTGCGAATACGATTGAAAATGGCGGCAAACTCATGCCTGCCCAAGGCGGACGTCTGGAAAAAGAAGAAATCGACAAAATTGCTGACTGGCTCGCCAGCAAGAAGTAGCCTCTTCCCCCTCGAGGCCGATAACCCTATAAGATAAGTGCTCGATGAGTATATGCTAACATACGAACACCTCATAGTAAGCAAGGACGGCAATAAGCCGTTTTGCTTTGAGAGGCCTATCCTTTCAGCTATAATAGATAATAGATAATTGATATATAGGGATCGAAAGGGGATGTTCGAATGGAATACCTATCTATCACGATATCACTCATCACGTTATTCGTATGCTTATCTGTGTACAACAAGGTAAGTGCCATGGAGGCACGCATCAAGGCAATGCAGGTAAGTTATGACCACATCGCCCAAGAAGACGGCATGTCTCGACATCCTGTTCAAGACGAGGTGCTTCAGCTTGTACGCGACGGCAAGAAAGTAGCCGCAGTCAAAAAGGCGAGAGAAGTGCTTGGCTTGTCGCTCGTAGAAGCGAAGCAATATGTAGACGCTCTTGAGGCCTAATAAACGCTTCATGCTTATCATTATTTAGCAGACTCTTACATAAAAATGGGGTACCCTTGTCGGGAACCCCATCTTCTATTTACGCTGTTCATTATTATCCTGGTGAAAAGGTTCCGCTCCCGCTCACATGCTGCCTATCATACCAATGGTCGACAGCCGATTCCCCTACCTCGCTTAGTAATGGAACACGCGACTCCCTACGCTCGCCAAGAGTGAACAAACCGCTTCGAAACCCTTCATTCACCACATCCTCTGTATAGCCACTAAAGCTTAGCTGAAGGTTGCCCGACGCCTGAACTTCCTCAACGTTCGAACTGGCAAATAAGGGCGGACGTACAACCAGGGTCTGTACGTGGACATGGCGAATCAAGCATACACACTCCGAACTCTCCGCTTAACTGCTACGCAAGTGCAAATCCTAAAAAATGATCCTGCTGGATGATGGACTGTTTCATATTTTGCATAAAGAGTACTTGCTGATCCGTCAACTTGCTAAAGTCTGCATAGGTATGGTGATACACATAGGAAAATACATGTCGAAAATCGATGAAGTCATTCAATCGTGGTGTAATAAGCCTCGTGGAGCGGTGGCTCGCATAGCCTTCCATCATTGCATCATGGAAGCGCTCGGCGAAGTTGCGCCGTTCTTCTGGAGCTTGCACAGTGGAGACAGCATGATAGATGGCGATCGCCACATCATATGCGTACCAATGGTATTCGCTGTCTCCGAAGTCAATGATAACTGGGGTATTCTGTTTAATCAGGAGATTGCCCTGATGAAGATCACCGTGAACAATTCCATACTCTGCGGGAGTAACCGTCTGTTCAGACAACCATTTGCAGTACTGCTCCCATTTGCTCCGCACAGTCGGATCAAGCTGATGATGCTCTTGCTGGTACAGTGCATGCTCCTTCCAATGCGGACGGACAAGAGGAGATCCATCGTAAGCTTCTGAAGCTGCATGCATCTGCGCAAGGGCTGCCCCCCAATCCTTGAATAAGCGTTCATTCCACACTTGCTCATCATGGATCTGGATTCGTTGGCCTAATATCTTCTCATATATCGTAAAAAAGTGAGTTGGCAGGGAATGAACAAGTTGACCTCTTAAAGAAAGCGGTGCTGCAACCGGAATACCGTATTCATGAAGATATTGCACCCATTCCACTTCAGACTGAATATGTGCCGTATTATGAATTCCATGCTCATATAGCTTTATAATGACAGGACTTCTCCCTACAATAGCTGCCTCGTATACATTAAGATCGTAACCACCAATTATATGCAATTCCGACCTGTCGCACCCGATGTAGTCACATACCTCCAGAAGCACTTCTTCCGGCGCCATAATCTTACTCCCCCATTCCACTATGTATCTGACGTACGCCATTCTACAATAGCCTGTGCCGACGCAATGCTCGGCTGGTGCGAGATGCTAAGATGAATGCGATATTCGCTGCTGGACAAGCCGAGCCGCTGCCAAGCAGCTTTGCTCAATCGGGCAATCGGCTTGCCGAGCTGATCCGGCAATATCTCGATGTCTTGGAAGGAGATCACTTCTCCGATTCCCGTTCCAAACGCCTTCACGATCGCTTCCTTGGCAGCGAATCGGCCAGCAGCGAATTCGACCTGCCTTCCTCCCTTGGTCGCATATACGGCCTGTTCGCGTTCTGTTAGTATACGAGCGATAAATCGTACACCGATGTGGTCATGCAGCAGCTTGTTGACACGCTCAATTTCGATGATGTCATGCCCTAATCCATGTATCATCCTGATCCTCTCCTTCCATGCGGCTTCGCCGATCAATTGCAGACCAACGCTTCCAGATATATACATGAAATTAATCTTGCGGTAATTGTATCACATGCAAGAGGCGCTGCCCAACCTATAACGGCTGACAGCGCCCACATACGCTCCGGAATCAATTATTCGCCTACACGCCATTTCACCAAGAAATGAATTACAAGAATCGATACTATGCTGTACCCCAGCAGTACGATGCTGTTCAGCATGACATCTGTTGTCCATCCTGTCAAAAGCACTCCCCGCATCGCCTCTGCCGCATATGTGGTCGGAAAAATATAGGCCACCCACTGCAATAATGATGGCAGCTGATGCATATCAACCATGACGGGCGACAGAAATGTAACGAACATCATCAGCGCCTGCACAAGCATATTTGTCAGCTGATGATTCGGCGACCAGAACCCGATGCCTACACCGACGCCAACAACACTGGTCAAGGACAATAGCACAACAATCGGCAGCGCCCATGTAATATGAAAATCAATGCCGTATCCCCATTTCCCAAATGATGCAAGCAATACAAAGGACGGAAGGGCACTCATTAAGCCTTTCAGCATATTGGCAATTACGAAGTTCAGCTTGGATATCGGCAATGACAAGTAGTACGTAAAATGACCTTGATGCTTCTGCCACGATATCTCCTGCCCCATCGAGTTCATCCCCGTTACGATAATACCGAATATGAGGTTGCCGGCAATGACCCGGATCAATGCTTCATGACTCGGATTGTCAGTAAAAGAAATCATGAATAGCATGGTTGTAAATGGAAACATTGTTGACATCAACAGAACCCACACCCATGTGTCTCGAATGTTGGCGTATTGAATTCGGATTAGGATTATAAACTCTGTCAACTTCCGCCCAATTCCTCTTGTACCTGCGAATGGGACTGCTGATTTGACTGCAGACTGGCTAACGATATCAGATCTGCTTGCTGCTTCTGATTTCATACATCCTGCACCTCCTGCTCTGCTTGACGATCAATATGGAAATACACATCCTCTAAACTTGGCGGCTTTACCGCGTATTCCTCGATCGGCAAGTGAGGAGAACGAACAATATAATCGAGCACAAGGCTCGCTTCTGATTTGTCTACGAGCAAACGAAGCCGGTTCTCGCCATCAATATGAAGCTGTCCCCACTGTCTCAAAGCCTGCTCGGCAGCCTCACGGCGGCCAAACTCCGTGGTCAGCTCGAATTTGAGCCGCTGATCGACCTTCTGCTTCAGCTTGGCGACCGCATCAATTACTAGCAAGCGTCCATGATTGACCACTGCAACCCGATCCACTACCTGCTCTGCCTCAAGCACGTTGTGCGTAACTAGGATAATGGTCGCCCCTTCACGATTGCGTTCCTTAATTAAATTCCATACGAGGCGGCGGTTCGTGGGATCCAGTTCATTCGTCGGCTCGTCGAAAATAAGGACTGGAAGACGGCCGATCAATGCAGTCCCGATGCCAATCATCCGCCGTTGCCCTCCAGACAAATGCTTTAGCTGCTTATCGCGAAAGTCAGACAATCCCACCATCTCCAGCAACTCCGCTGACTGTCTTATGGCGTCCGATTTTGTCATCCCTCGCAGGCGCCCGGTAAACTCCAGCGCTTCTTGTGCTTTCAACACAGACAAAACATGCGGATCCTGCGAGAAATAGGCAACCTGCTGTGCCACATATTTCGTATGGCGCGATACATCCATACCCTTGAATAGCACCTTTCCTTCTGTAGGTTCCAGGTGTCCGATCATCTGCTTGATCAGGGTTGATTTGCCCGCTCCATTGGGGCCAAGCACCCCCAATATTTCACCTTCTTGCACTTGCAGCGAAATATCTACATTCGCCTTCACCTTGCCGCGTTTATACATTTGACTCACATGGTCGAGTTCATAAATAACAGGATTCACGTTCCACCCCTCCCTATATGGTAAATAATACCTAACAGGTTTAGTATCAACAACCGACCATCGATGGATCTTATATTCGTTCTCCAGGTGAATAAGCTGCTCCGTCCGTAGACGGAGTACTTATAGACGGCGTTCTCCCTGCTGACGATGTCCTCCATAAGCGGAGTTTCACTGTAGACAGTGTCTCTCTTTAGGCAACGCTCTCCTGTAGGCGAAGTCTCCCTGTAGTTAGTGTCTCTCTATAAGCAATACACTCCTGTTGACGAAATCCCCCTGCAGATAGTGTCTCTCTTCAGACAATACCCTCCTGTTGATGAAAATTTGCTGCACTCCCCCCTCGTGTAAAGTTCTTGCCCTGCCGAATCTTCAATGTTAACCTTTATTTATAATAATCAGTTAACATTAAAGATTCAGAGCGTTCGTTATTTACAAAGGAGCTGGAAATGAGATGGAAACAGAAAGACGGGAATCTCTTCTACATAAGGATCGTTCGTATGTCTGGCATCCCTTTACACAAATGAAGGAGTATGCCGATCGTGATCATGTGTTAATTGAACGTGCGGAGGGCATGTATGTATACGATGCAGAAGGGCGTCGCTATTACGACACCGTGTCTTCTTGGTGGTGCAACCTTCACGGACATGGGCATCCACGCATTAAGGCCGCGATAGCCGAGCAGTTGGATCAGTTCGATCACATTATGTTCAGCGGCTTAACTCATGCCCCAGGGATAGAACTGGCGGAGAAGCTTGTCCAGCTTAGCCCCGAGGGGCTAAATAAGGTATTCTATTCGGACAATGGATCGACTGCTGTGGAAGTCGCTATTAAGATGTCCTTTCAATACTGGCAGCAGATTGGCCGCCCTTCGAAGACAAGGTTTGTTTATTTGGATGGCAGCTATCATGGTGATACATTGGGCGCGGTAAGTGTGGGCGGAGTTCCGCTCTACCATTCACTTTTCAAGCCGCTTCTGTTCCATGCCCACCGCGTGCCTGCGCCGGATATGCGCACTACTCGCATATCCGGCCCTATTGGCGAGCGGGAGGTCGCGGAGGCGGCACTAGCGCCGGTGCGCGAGCTGTTCGAACGCGAGGGTGATACACTCGCGGGCATCCTCGTCGAGCCGATGCTGATGGGCGCTGGTGGCATGATCATGACGCCTGCCGCTTATATGCAAGGCTTGCGCGAGCTGTGCTCTGCGTACGATGTCCACCTTATTGCGGACGAGGTCGCAACGGGGTTCGGGCGAACGGGCAAGATGTTCGCCTGTGAGCACGCCGGGGTCAGCCCCGACATCATGTGTCTCAGCAAGGGGCTGACCGCAGGCATAATGCCGCTCGCGGCTACACTGTGCCGCGACAGCATCTACGCCGCGTTCTACGATGATTACGCGGCGCAGAAGACATTCTTCCACGGCCACAGCTTCACCGGCAATCCGGTGGCGTGCGCCGTGGCCCTCGCTTCCCTGCGCCTGTTCGAGGAGGAGCATACACTCGAACGAGCGCAGGACACCATTGCCGCGCTCAGTTTGGCGATGCGCGGCATTGCCGAGCTGCCACACGTTGCAAATGTGCGGCAGCTCGGGTTCGTTGCGGCGTTCGACCTATATGAGGATGTCGAACACCGCAAACCATTTGCGCCCGAGCAGCGCATCGGGGCGCAAATGTACGAGGCGGGCTTCGAGGATGGACTCATCCTCCGCCCGCTCGGGGACACCCTCTACTTCTGGCTGCCGCTATGCGCCACGCCAGACGATGTCCATGACATCGCCGCTCGCACCATCCGGGTGCTCCGCCGCGTTCTGCAGCTGCAAGCGCCAGCGTGCTTAGAGTAAACAGGGAACAAGCGGAGAAATTAAGCCAGTTAAACATAAAGAAACAAATCATAGAAAGATGACTGTGGCTTAGGCTGGGGATTCGGATTCGGATTCGGTCTTGGTCTTGGTCTTGGTCTTGGTCTT
>NZ_MAIS01000152.1:0-7018 GCF_001680695.1 Paenibacillus sp. KS1
GAAAGAAGGTCGGGTCGTAGTTCCTCTTCGATTTGTTAGTGAGACACTTGAATCGGCAGTTACTTATGACGGCGGTTACGGTGGTATCAACATCACGAGTGTTGCATATCAGAATAAGATTGATTCCGGAGCTGTCACTGTAGACAGATGGGGTCGTGAGCTTCGTACTAAGCAAACATCTAAAGAATGGAATCTTATGTCCGATACTCCAGACAATGTATACGGAATCAAGAAGTACATGATCACCCATATGAAAGGTCAGATTGATGCGAAGAACTACATCAACAGATTTACTAAGGAAGAACTTGACCGAATTGCTAAGAATGTCAAGGATTATTACAAATTTGCCCTGAACGTAGACTATCGCACGATTAATGCAACTGCTTACTTTAGCAAGTCTTTCGATTTAATGGGTCACAACGGATATATGAATCCAATGCCTTTTGATGAATTTGTTAGTTTCATGAAAAAGAATAAAGTCATTGTAGAAGGGTATGCTTTTCCTGATACAAGTACTATTTATTCTTATCATGGAACTCAGTTTATCAGAACTAAGTTCAAATTCCGTGTATTGAATGCAATAGATATAACTCAATTCAACGGTGACAGTTACAATCCTGGAGGTAGATCTGACAAAGTAACTTGGGTGAAGAAAGGTAAATGGTATGAAACATACTCTGATGTTTCTTTGTTCTCGAATAGTCAAGATATTCAAGGTACTCTAAAGATAGGCTCTACTGGTAATATGTTTACAAAGGGAGCTTATCTATATAAGGAGTTGAAGTAATTGTATAAAAGGATACTCAACTCTTTACTTTGTATTATACTCATACTTGCACTGTTTCCTATAGATGCCTATGGGGATATAGGTGGTGGAGCTAATGACGGTGTCGTCGGTACAGGACAGTTAGGTCTAAGATTTGATGAAGAAACAGGTATTTTACATTACGAAGCTCTGAATAAAACAGCTGGTTCTGGTATACGATTTAAATCAGTAGGTTGGATATTAAGGGCTGATACGACATGTGATGATAATGAGGAACCTAAACCACCTAAACCTAAACCTCCTCTTAAACCTCTAACCGCACAATGTACGCCACTAGAAGGCGATGATTATGTGCGCTTGGAATTCGATGAATTGAAAAAGCTAGGTAAGATGACGGGGAAAGACATAGTCGGTTATCAGCCAGGAAAAACATTGACTGTCTATGATATGGATGCTAAGTATATTCAGAAACTCATGTCGGAAAAACCTGCTTTGAAGAATATCAAAGAAGGAGATCCATTATATTTTTCAGCATTATTCAAAGTAACGCTAAACGGTGGACAATCTTATCTACCAACTATCTATACAACTTTAAGCGGGATAAGAGGAGCACAGCCTTGGGCAAGTAAAGGAGACTTCAGACAGTATTATGATCAGAAGGTCTACTTTAAAGGTACAGCTCCTCTTAAAATTCGTTTAGTAAACGACAAGACGGGTGATCTGTTGGATACAAAGGAAGACACTATTTCAGTAGATAAATCTAAACTTGTTGTGGAATCCGACTCTATCAAGGCAGCTACTGTGAGAGTAAAGAATAAAGACGAGGATTCAGAAGACTGGAGAATAAAGCCAGCAACTGCGCAGGTTAAGGTGCCAGAGACATACAAGGTCGGCACTACGACCTATAAGTTGAAATGTTCTTACCAGCAGAATATAAACATAACTGACAAGCTTAGTTGTTCAACAGCTACCAAACAAGCTCCAAACTTCGTGAGGGATAAAGAAACATTAACTCGTAGTCCAGGGATGGATGTAGGTGGCGTTTGGTTAACACTTGTCTATGAAGCTAATGCTGATATCAAGTGTAATTGCTCGACAACACTTACTATACCTAACAGTTCTACAATCGCAGGTGAAATAACAGGAGACACAATTGGTAAGCAGATTCCAATCACTATAAATATGAAACAATCTGATGCAAGTCAGAAAGATTGGAAGACAGCTTTAGAAGGTATGTCGAATGATGTTAAAGTTAAAGTGAATGTTACACGGACAGGTGGAAGTGGTAATCCTAACTTGACAGGAACACCAACTTCTGGAACAGAAACAACTATGAAAGTTCAGCAAGTACTTGATTACTTCTCAGGCAAAACTCCTTTGAAGTATACGGACGATCTGTCTAGTTATCCAATAGCAGAAGATCAGAAAGTTGAATTCGAGTATAATGCAACTGTAACATTAACTTACATAGATGGAAATGGAAAGACAGTTTCTGTCACATGTGAGAATAGTACAGGAACGAAGATGAAGTTCTTTCGTAAAAAGAAACCAGATCCGAATAGATTTGGTTATTACACATCGCGACCAAGTTATTGGTCAGAGATAAAAGAGGGGAGTCCTGGTAATGAAACATTCGATGCCATGGCTGGAACCCCAACAACTAGAAGCCTGTACTTTGCAACAGGTGGTTCTGAATTCATTGTAGACATCGAGACAGAATATGTTCAAGATGCTACAGCAACTCGTACGTATACATCTAAATTTAATGCAGTTCCTTCTGGGTGGAATATGTCTCCAATTACAGGATCAATAGGGCATGAAAGTCCTCCTCCACAGCCAACACCTAGAACGAAGACTGACGTTTCAGGAGCATCGTATACAGAGAGAGTCTCATCACACAGCACTAAACATGTAACTAAACCGGCGGTACCTTGTTCTGGCAATCCTTGTACAGGCGGTTCGCCAGAGGAGTCGCATACAGACTACTGGTGGGTACAAGAAGGCTATAACAAAACAGTAGGCGGATATTCCGATACTTGGACTCAGACTGTAACGTTCGACTATACGAAGATTAATAAAGTCCATGTATGGAAGATTGATAAATCGAAAGTTAATGGTATGGCAGAGCTGACAAAAACGAATGAGATCACAGCATCTGTCGTTCAAGGAGATCCAACTATATTCGCTAACATTGCTGCTTCCAACACGAGCGCTGCTGGTCGATTGAGGTATTCGCTTGAGGCTAATCAGCATGATAATGTAGTGTGGAATGAAGGCAACTCAGATAACAGAGATGCCAACAGTCCAGATGATAACTATGGTGTTAGTGAAACTGCTAGGTTCAAAGAACGACGAGCTCTGACTACAAATGTGACAGCAGTATCAGACTTCTTAATTCTGCAGACTTCAAGCGGAGATCAATCCGTCATGTATTTTGACAAGGAATCGAATACAGCAAAGACAACAGATCCACTGATTGTACCTAAGACTAGCAAAGTCGCTCAATGGGATAGCAATTCTAACTCTGCTGCGAAGTGGAGCCCAGATGCGATTAACATTGGCTCTTACAATGGTAAGTATGGAAGTCCGACTCTGAAGTATATCGGCTCTGGCAGTGGAAGTACAGTACAAACCGTATTCGATAGATTACCTGCTGGGTTAAATAGACCCGCTCGGCCAGGTGGACCTCTGCGGCTCATGCAGACAGGAATTAACCCAATACGAGTTAATCCAAACGGGCTATACGTAACAGGTAATTCCACCGTATTCTACAGATCGATTCTCGATAAGGGTTCTAACGAAACTCCGTACTCGAATACGAATGACCCGAAATACGGAGCTAATGGTCAATCTTTTACATCAGCGTACTCGCCTACACATTCAAAAGTGAATGATGTAGTATTGCATGATCCAGTTTCTACCGAGAAAGCAATAGTAATACCTCTAAAAGAAGAAAGGGATCAGAGAACTAACGATTCCAAACTACTCGGTGGTAATCTGCAGCAGAGCATAACAGAGTATGAGAAAAAGTTGAAGCCTGATTATAGACAGAACCTCATACCGAATGGTGATGCTGAATTACTAGACTTCGATGGTCAAGTTACAGGGTGGCAGACTTGGACTGAAGCGAAACCAGAAGATATCACATTCACCCACAGGTCTGGCGATCAGTGGGTAATAGGAGGGTCTAGTTCATTTGAGATAAGCACCAAGACGAAAGCTAAAGCTGGTAAAGATATCAAAGGTGTTTACTACAGAGATGTCAGTGTCAAGCCAGGTAAGACGTATCAATTCACCGGAGACCTAGGTTGTCATAGATGTAAAGGTAATTTCTACATTGATGCTAGAACTGCATCTGGGACTATTGTAAATTCGTTTGGATCAGAGGTAGTTACTGGTGTTGCAAAGACAGGAATTAAGATTGATTTTACGATGCCAACAAGCGCATCCATCGCAAGAATTCATATAGTCAAGGGTGAAACTAATGGTTCGGATGGGTCAATGAATGACTACCTCTTTGCTGACAATCTGAAGCTGACCAACCAATCAGATAATGAATGGGTTGGACTTGATCCTGTATATCAAAGAATAGAGGTATCAGATCCTAACTATAAACCGCCTGTTACTGGTATGACTAAGACATTCACATCTCTCGGAGCTAACACCTTTGACGTGCCAGCAACTGGTACGTATACGTTAGAAGCATGGGGAGCAGAGGGAGGTACCTCCGGTTACGGAGGTAAAGGTGGATACGCGAAAGGTACGATTACGCTTAACGCAGGAGAAACCTTAACAGTAATGGTGGGAGGTCAAACCGGAACTAACGGCGGTGGGTCTGGACACGGACGCAGCACTGATTCTGGTGGCGGTGCATCTGATATCCGAAAAGGCGGAACAGCTCTATCTAATCGTATCCTAGTTGCAGGGGGCGGCGGAGGTTACGGTGGTGGTAGTATCAAAGGTGGAGATGGTGGAGGTTTAACCGGAAGCACTGGAGAGAAGAAGTACGGTACACCTGGTCAAGGAGGAACCCAATCTTCAGGAGGTACCGGAGGAGATAACAACGGTGGCTCCGGTTCTCTAGGTAATGGTGGATCTAACACAGCCGGAGCTAATTCTGGCGGTGGCGGAGGTGGAGGAGGTTACTACGGCGGTGGTGCCGGAGGTAACGACTATCCTAGCTACGACGATATGGATGACTCGGGTGGCGGTGGAGGTTCTTCCTACATCGGAGGAGTCCAAGGAGGAACCACGACAGCAGGTATGAACTCTGGAAATGGTAAAGTTGTAATAACTATACCGGATAGTCCCGGAACAGGAGCACCTACCAGAGTGGAAAAGGTAATGCTAAACCTTGGAGGTGCTGAGCCGCCTCCTGACGCTTATGAGTATATACCTAAAGTGTCAGATCCAGAGAAAGAAGTCGACGTTCCTGGGCTTGGTAAATTTAAGCCAGGTAACTTCATCAATCTCGATTATGGATTCAGTATCTACTTCCCTAACAACGGTGATTTCTACGGTAACGGTGCTTGGGGAATAAGCAGTCCATCTGCGATAGAAGGTAAGGGCTTTGTCAATAATATGGATACAACAGAGTGGACAAAATCAAAAGCAGTTCGATTCGAATATCCAGTTATATACAAGGATCAGATGTATCTTCAAAATGAATGGATAGAGCTTCCGGTAGCTGAATCTAATTTCGACTTCTATGTGCCTTTAGCGGCAAAAGAAAAGATGAGTGCACTGGTCGAATTCAGGGCGATTGCTATTAATGGTGAAGAAGACAATGAGGTGCCGATTAATAAGGTTCGGTATAATAATCTCGCAGCCAGACATAGTGCTATCAAGAGATTCAATATTGATGTAGTAGGTAATATAGGCAACCTCGTCATAGAGGACACAGGTGATTTCAGATTTTCTAATCTATTCAAAAAACCTGTATCTTCTAATCAATGGTTTATACCGAACCTCGTAAAGAAAGTCGATCCTAATAAGCAGAACCAAATTGTTGGGGATACCATCGATATACGAGGTAATAAGGTAAGTGATGAGACAAAGTACTTGAATACTTATGGGTTGTTACTTCACAAGCAGAAGATGCCTATAGAGTTGCCTTTATCTCCAGAGAAGAACAATATAACCGCATTGCAAAAACAACCAATGCGTCTGGGTTATAACGTTCTTGCTGATGTAGAGACTACAGGCAACTATTACGCTAACTTGCAGATAATCCCTTACTACTATCAATTGAATTTACAAACTGGCAAATACACACCAGTGGATGTATACATGTTGGTGAATGGTGAGTATAAGCCGATAAATAAATTCGATATTGTAAAACCTGGATGGGATAACAAAAGTGTCTACCCGTATACCTACTCGCTTAAGTGGGCAGAGGAATCAGGTCGTAGGAATTATTCGAAAGCGGAGGAAGACAATACAGACGCAGTAACTTACTACTCTAAAATGAGAGATACGGATACTGCTACAGGGAAGACTTCTCAACCATCAGGTAGTGACTACCCGTTTGGTACAGCTCAGATCTCCTCACTAACCGGTCGAAATAGAACCTATATCGGATCTGAAAACACTTATGGATATTTCAAAAATCCTGGTTACAAAATGGATACTGAAGAGTTCGGCATGCAAGCACAACGTTGGCACTTTACGTACGGATTACCTTCTTCCGCTGTAGTAGTAGCAAAAGGTAAACCAGTTACGAAAGGCAATATTGAGGACTTGCGTAACAACACAAGCGTTATAGTGATGGCCGCGGACATCAAAGCTATTGGAGAGATTTATGCACTTCAATACAAGGTGCCTGGTGGCAATAATGAAATTAAGATAAGCGGTACTAGATATTCAACTACAAGTATTCCTTACTCGGTAATTAACGTGTTCTCAGGAAACAAATCTTCTGCCGATGATTTAGAGATTTCTGGAACACACTAACAACAGCGTTCTGCTGGGTGTAAAAGCCCAGCAGAATTTCTTTTTAAAGGGGATATGTAAATGTATATGGATGAAGCCGGAATTAATATAGCTTTTCTTAGGGTAAGTCGAATGCTTGGTAAATTAGCAATAGATTAAAACGTATAAAAGGAGAAGTGATAAATGTGTTTAAGAAAATTTTGATGGCAATCATCGTTGGTACTACCGTTTTCTCGTCGGTCACTGTGGCGAGTGCAGAACCTTCTTTACCTGAGGTACGGAAACCGTCCCTTGGATTGTCAACACTAAATCAGACAGCTT
>NZ_MAIS01000177.1:0-3467 GCF_001680695.1 Paenibacillus sp. KS1
GCTGCTTTCCTTCCTTGCTTCCACCATATAATTGCTGAACCAAATACAATAATTACCAGTACTAAGCAGAGCATTATTGATAGTATATATACGAACATTTCTCATCCCCCTGACATGGAATAATCGCTAACGGAATCTGGCATTTCCCATGTCATTCTTTATATTGCTAACTCGCCTCTCTATGGCATTGCTCTTATTCTCAGAATCGTCAGTAAGAACATGCCTCGATCCAGTCGTCTCCATCCGAAGTCCGATCGTGCCTGCAACACTCCGTGCGGCATTAATCCAATCTCCCTCGTCTGCATACTTGGATGCGACTTGAAAATTGTGTGATAGCATTCCGTAGTCTTCTTCTTTCGTTGCCTTCTTCATTGCCTGTGGAATGATTGCTGTCGCTTGCATCACGAACTGAGCACCCTTAATCATCGGCCCAGCAACGGGAAATGCTGCTGCTAAGGTTAGCGCTTCCTTTGCACCCTTACCTCTGTCCATGGAAGTTGTACTATCCATCATCTTTGGAGTATTACCGATGATCGGGATAACCCCGACCACATCCAGTCCTAGCTGCACCGCGTTCAGAAACCATGCGGGGTCTTTCTCTTTACTTTGTTCATTTGGTGCAATATTCTCTTCATGTCGTACAGCCATCTTCTTGTCACGTTCTTCCACTTCATCATCATTCGTAACAGTAGACGCCTGTTCACTTCCCTCTAGTTGCACAGAAGATGCTAACAAGTCAGATTGCCCGTCAAGCAATATACTGCTTGTGCCACATAATAGATAGATAGCCTCTTCTGCCCTGATATCAAGCTTCCGCTTGCTCGCTAATCCAATGTTATTATCTGTCAATAAGGACAAGTTGCTCTTGCTATGAAGGTCAATTCCCTTTTCGTCATGCAGCTTTATGAAGATACCACCTCCGTGAGCGGACAACATGAATTCCTCGTCACTTAACTTCATCTCCTTGCCTGAAGCTATCCCCATATACTTAAAGCGTGGATCCTCCGGCTCGAAGGAGATTTCCCTGGTGCTAAGCGAATTGATCACTACTGCCTCTTTTTCATAACGACTTGGAAAGTACAGCTTTACGTTGTCGCGCAGTTCCGGCATGCAATGCCAGCCGCTATTGCCTTCTGCTGCATAGACAATAGAGTATGGGAACCAGCTTGCTTCATCTCTCTCTTGTTCCGCATCAACATGCAAATGAAGCCTTACTTTATCCTTATTAATGCCAATAATCGTTCCGCTCAGGACAGCTCCTGCAATACGCTCATTGTAGATGGGCAGTTGACGAATGCCTTGCTCATTCATCATCACATACTCATAACTCCATATACCCTCTCTTAGTGTCGCTCTCGATTGGCCGACAACTTGCTCCACTCCATCGAGAACAATACGATCACCCAATCTGAAATATTGTGCCGTCTCTATGGTATAGCTAATGAAGTCATTCTCGTTTACGTCTTCTCCCAAGCCTTTGGCTGTAGTGAGCGAATGTGCGGACAAGTTTTTGCCTATCCGATAATGGATATGGCTCAACGGAATACCTGCTCTCCCCTCCGGCAACCCGAACCAGAACTTGGGGGCTGTCGCAGTTGGTTCTGCTAGTAATACGGCACCGAAGTGAGAAGCCATTCTCTTAAGGAACTGCCAGTCCGTCTCTTCATATTGCAAAACCATATGTTCCAATTGCGTTGTACCTGAAGCATGGTCAATTACATCCGCTCTCGTATATGGAGCAATTACAGACTCAACCAAGTCCGCATACAACAGATTTTGATTCTGAAAGGAACGCCTTCTACGCTTGATATCCATATTCCATGTATAAGAGAGCGCTTCAAGCTCTATATAATAGATACCGTGTATTGCTCGAATCTGTAGTTGAGAGAGCAATCCTTGAAATAACGTCCGCACTTGTCCATCTGGCAGATTCTGTTGCACGCAAATGTTATCTTGGGAAGTAGCCGTGTCAATACAGCTATCTGTCGACTCTTCCTTTACAATTGCTGTTAGATGTAGCTTGGCATGTTCATTGAATTGCTGGGTAATATGTAGTTCTGTAATGGTCTGAATGTCGTACGGGGAAATAAGTATTATATCTGCATAGCTTACCGTCTTCTCTGTCACATTCACATCCATTCCTTCTCCTCCTGCCTCCGTCACGATAATTGGCCGTTATCGACAATCCGAATGGTTCCCTGATACATACAAGAATTCTGGGAAATGTTAAGCAATGCCGGCTGTTTCCCCACCAACATATCCTTTTTCCCATATATCCATGATGTCGCCACGTTCGGGTTACATCGTACTGGACCGCCTGCTCGCTGAACATCTGGATTGGCACGGCTGGAACATAGACCGAATGACTCAATATTAGCGTTGGGCTTGTAGTCATTGACGTTTAACTGTACTTTTCCTCTAATGTACACGCCATGACTCTTCTCCACCTTGAGCCTGCTTGTCGAGCTCCCGCAGTTGCACTTAATAGTTGCTCCTGCTACGACGTACGGCTGCATCTCGATGCTTTTTGAGCTGCTCTGCGCCTTTGGATCATTCCGATATAGTACATCTTTCGGCAGTTCGGTGAATAACACTTGTTTGTCACTTGGGAGTGTCTTTCCGTTCTTTCCGTCCCTTTTATAATAACCAAGCATAGAATGAACGTTGATGGTGTAGAGTTCTGAGGAGTTCTGTATCTTGATGTATGATAATGTCGGTCCGTTCATACCCCAAAAGTCTTCAATTTTAATTTTGTGTTTTTTTTTGTCTGACAAATAAATTTCCCAATAGGGAGGGATGACCCCATTCATAAATACTGTGTACGATAAGTCCTTTATATTGTAATCTTGAATTTCTAAAAATCCATTACTTCCAGTAGCCTCGATAATTGCGATCCCGCTATTCATCTTATATGTAAAAGTGTTATAATTTCCACCTCCGTGCATGTAAGTGGTTCCAGAACCAGCGATTAATATGTCCTTACCAATACCCCCAAATAAACGATCAATTCCCGGCCCACCAACTAAGGTGCTTCCCCTTGGAAATGCCGTTAATTCGTTATTACCTTTAGTGGCTGCTATCGTAAGATGTTTATTTGTGTCGATGATCATTCCATTTTTATCGAAATACCAATCAAAGTTATCTAATTTATGTTTATGCATGAAGCCTTTTTCTTTTACCCCAATCCCTAAGGCTGGTGTGAATTGTTGGGGCAATCTCACTGTTTTACCAATGTCAATACCAGGAACACTATGCCCAACCTGATCGCCATAAATAACATAATTTCTCGTTCTGCTTCCGTCGAAATCTTTATCTTTATTCATAGGAAGATGCGGTGCATTGAATGTAACGGCTTCCTTCTTGTATATGGAAGAGGCATATTGAGCTAGTGCTCCTCCAAGGGAATGACCAGTGAAAGTTACACTCTTAATATCCTTACGGATTAACCCCATAAATTTGGACACATA
>NZ_MAIS01000216.1:0-1752 GCF_001680695.1 Paenibacillus sp. KS1
CAAGGAATTATTCAATATGGACATTGCGGAATTGGAAGTGAAGTGGGTCAGCGAATATGAAAATTACTACTTCTTCAAAGACAAAAAACCGGTTCTGAGGGCAGCACTGGATGCTAATAAGAACGTAGTGTCCATAACAGCAGGTGTCGGAGCATTATACGGATTCTGAATAGGGCGAGTTTGGACATTAAAGAGTTATTGAATTGCATGGCGCAATTTGATAACTCTTTTACATTTGAATATTCGCATAGGAGACAATAATATAAGTGCTTCGAAAGCATCTCCTGCCCAGAAAGGATATATTTATAAGACTGCTGATGAGGAAAGACAAAAGTTAAAACCGGAATATCGGAACAGCCCGCTGCAAAGCACACTTCTATGGAAAGAATAGTAGAGATGATGTCACAAATGAGCGAATTGATATTGTTATATATTGTAGGTGAATACACCAGTGGTACACCATGAGAATATGAAACATTGGAGGGTTTAGTATGAATTTGAAAAAAGCAGTTGTAGCATCCATGATCGTATCCAGTTTGTTGGTTACGCTGGCGGGCCCGACTTTTGTAGGAGCCGAAACAGCAGGAGGAAAGAAACAAGAGCAAGCATCAAGCAGCAGTGTTCAAATTGATAAAAAGGTTGCTGCCAAGCTGCAAAAGGCTGTACAAAAATTTGCCGGCAAAGATGTCAAGCTGCAAAATGTTGGCGAACTAGTTCGTTCGAATGACACGATGGCGAGGGTTCAATCCGTAGACGGGGTCTATCAAATATTTTTTGATCATAAAACAGGAAAAGTATGGACGTTGAACGGAAAAACAACTATCGACAAAATCAGCAAAAAGGATCAGGACGATGTTCTGAAATTGTTGAAAAAAATGTATTCGGGGAAAACATATGCTCTTGATAAAGAGGTGATCTTGGAACGTTACTATGACGATAAAAAGGAACAGTTCAGCCAAGATTCCACTTATTTGCTGAAGGGGAAAGGATTTGAAGTATCGCTCGTTAAAAATGATCCGGATCTAAAAGATTATATTAATCGAGCCCGGATCGAATTTGCTAAGGAAGAGCTTGAAGCGAAGCTGTTGACAGCGGCGGAGGAAGCGGTGAAAACGGCGTTAGACCATCAATTTAACATAACAGAGGCTTATCTTGTTAGTAATACTAAAAAAAACGCATGGGAATTAAAGGACGGCAGCTCTACTCTTTACGTAGATGAACAGAGCGGGAAGGCAACTAACTTATTCCATAATACGCGCAAAAAGGTGACGACGAGCCAGACGATTACGGCAAAAGAGGCAAAAGAGGTGGCCGCTCCGCTCGCCAAGGAATTATTCAGTATCGATATTACGGGATACGAAGTAAAGTGGAATAGCTTATATCAAGACTACTGCTTCGTTAAAGATCAAGAAACGAAAGTAAGAGTGGCATTAGATGCCAATAAAAAGGTAGTGTACCTTAAATCCGGGGCAAATGCACTTTTTGGAGGGGAAGACCCTGTTGCAAGCAGACTAGAAGAAGAATAATGCAAAAAGGTAGAAGTGAAAATCAACCGTTTAAAGCATCCGAAAGGCTGCTTTTTTATGTGCTCCGTTACTTCTGTCCAAACATTAATGTTCTCTTAATTTTTATTCATATAAAGTTTCGTGGTTAAGTTCTATTCCATTCATTAGCATTATAGCTATCAAGTGTTCCATTAAAGGAGGAAATAAAATGAACATGAAAAAAGCAATTCTAGCGTCTATGATCGTA
>NZ_MAIS01000155.1:0-6099 GCF_001680695.1 Paenibacillus sp. KS1
AGGATGCGACAGCGAATTTTGATCAACAAACTCAAAATTCCAGACCAATAAGATCGGTTAGCTCATAAAAATGATTTTTTCAATCACAAGATGATAAACCCTTAATTGATAGCACCAAAATAATTACATATATTGTAATTATTTTGGTGCGAATCCCCCAGGGAATTCATGTGCACTATACATTCGCACCGAAGAATAAACGGAATATTTTCACATCAGCTTCATAAAATTAGCAAGAAATAGTCAGATGCAATCATTTTCCATCCTCTACTTACACGATAAGGCATTCTCGATATAAAAATCAACTTCATTCAAATAGGATCTGATGTATTTTTTAACATTCAATCCAACTTACTCGCGTCTTCTTCTAAGGCATTATAGAAACTCTCCATATTATGCCCACCAGATATATATCTGGTCCTACCGCCTCTTTTAAATCCATCAACGTTTACCAAGTGAGCATAGGGTATTTGCATTTTCTCAGCATCACTTACTATGTCGCTTAATGGATCACTTTTATTAAAGGCATTACCCATCCCCTCTATCCGATGCCCTGAACCGCCGCCCTTTCCCCAGACCCATCCGCTTATACTTACATAGGGGGATTTTTATTTTTGAGAAGGACGGGGATCCTCTGATTCGTCCCTGCCTGCATGCCGTACATACGACATTCGCTCCGCCAACGATTTCGGCATTCTCCCGAGCAGATTGGCAATTTCGGCTTCCAGATTGTCGACCTTTTCCCCAAGGCTCTTCGCATGCGTCTTCGCCCTGCCATCCTTCGGCAGTCCATTCTTGCTCACATGGTCAGAACCAGGAAGATGGAGCACCGTTCCTTTGCGACCTTCTCCGTCCGGCAGTTTCCGGGAAATCCCCGCAGCTTCTCCTGCGTCGCCCAGCGCCTCCACACCTTTAACCGATTTCCCCATCCCCCATAGGGTCATACGCCGTTTTCTTCCCCGACCGTATATCGTCTATATAGGCTTGCCCTTGTTGAAAACCCTTCACCAAGTCATTCCGCTCTTCTAACGGTCCAATGGACTCTCCTGTAGCAGTCTGATATGCCCCACGAACCAACGCATCGCTCATTACGCTTGCAATTGCACCGGAGTCTGGATCGTCTCTATCTGAGTCCATGGGAATCAACCGACTATCGAACTCTCTGGACAACGCATTGCTGAGTACAGCATCTCCAACGTCAACAGCAGTATTCCATATTCCTAGTGCTTCATCGGCATAGGCTTGAAATTGAGATGTCACCTGTGCTGCATGATTGGCTTCTATCCTGCGAGTTCGGACAGCCTGCTCCCCATCCCGCGCCAGCTCCTGCTCGAATGCGCTCATCATCTGCGGAAATTGCTGCCGCTTCTCGGCATTCAGCTCGATCTTCTCGCTGCTCATGCTCACGTCTTCGCCTAGCTCAATCGTATCTGAAGGTGTCGTAATCGACAACCCGTCCGCACCGTACAGATGAACCTCCTTCCCCGTCAGATTCATACTGCCCGCTGCCTGAATTCGTATCTGACTGCTGCTATGCAGATTCACACCCGTATACGTATTCATCGAGATGTACAGCGTTCCCTCTTGTGCCGTCATCATCAATTCCTTATCCCCAAGCGTGAACTCCTTGCCTTGCGGATTGCCGAATGACTTCACGCCCGGATCCATCATCTTCTGCTCGCTCTTCACAGCATAATCGCCCTGCGGCTGCATCCGTACCGAATGAATGACCATCGCATCATCTTCTTCACAACTTGGAAAATACAGCTTCACCCGCGCCCCCAACTCCGGCATCAGGTACAGAATCTGATTGCCCTCCGCCGCATACGGGAACCACTGCGCCTTGCTCGCATCCTGCTGCCCGTCCATATCCAGATGCAGCTTCACCTGATTGCGGCTCACCAGAATAATTCGGCCGTCTATTGAAGCCCCGATAATCGCGGCATTGTCGATTCGCTTGCACTTCACTTCTTCCCGCACTGCGCATACATAAGTCCAACGAAGCAGCCCCTGCCACATTGTGCCTGTACGCTGGATAACGCTCAGCCGCCTCCCTGCAAGCAGCACTTCATCCCCGAGCTGCAACAGTCCGGCATGCTCGAATTCATATGTAGCAAATGAGTACGCACTGACACAGGTCGTTCTCACACCTGCGATTCCGTTCTCTTCTACTGCACCGAGCCAAGCATTTGCCGAATGTTCCGCCGCACGCTCCCAGATACTTGCTGAACTCGTTGCACGGTTGAAACTGTTAATGTTCTCTAACTCACTGCCTGAATTACCCATGCCTCCTGTTATGCTTCCAGCTATCCCTCCACATAAGGTGTTCACCCAATGAACCTCATACGGCAAATTCTCATCCAGCATGAATGGCATGCGGCCATTCGGCAGCCCCGTCCACAAGCGAACCGTATGAGAAGCCACATCCGGAGCAAGCAGCGCACCAACATGTGACGCCAGCCGCTTCAAGAATGCCCAATCCGGCTCGTCGTACTGCATGATGAACTTGCCTTGCTTGCGTTTGCCGAAGGCAGTATCAATAAAGTCCCCGCCATAATACGGCGAGACGATCTCGTCTACAATCTGACTATACAAGCCGTCTTCCTGCACTGCATGCCATCATCTCCGCCTGTACCAACTGCACATCTGCCCGCAGCTTCTTCGCCTGCACCGCCATCTCCCTCTGCAGCGTGGCCATATCCTCTGTCCGCACAGTATGGTTCATCAGACATACGCCGAACATCGCAGAACTAGCCTCATCGGTATATACGTCTTGCTCATGTTCGTTTGCCTGCTGTTCCCGCAGACGTATTCCTTTTGGTATAAACTGCATGGAACGCGGCAAGCAAATGCCTGCTCGCCCATTGAGCAGCTCTTTATCTTCAAGCTCTATACGATGTCCCTCATATTCAATCACGCCGCGCTGCACCGCGGCGTCCCAATCGTCCGGTATCATCATCGCAGCTCGCTCTTCCGCTTCCACCAACTGCTGGCGAACGTCCAATTGATTGTGCACCATGAGAAAACGTTCATCCCAGAACTCCGTCATCTTGCCGCCCCCTCCGCCAGTTCGACCTTGCGCAGCACGAATCCGCTCAGCCCTCTGCGCAGCAAGCTCTCTGCTGCCTCCAAGCTGACGATCACATAAGGCTCCCGAATACCGGCAACTGTGAACAGATGATGATGCTTCACACGCTCCTTATCCAGCACCAGCTTTTTCAACTGCCGATTCGGATGGAATTCGCTCTCCGGCGATAGGCAATCCAGCTCCGGAATGTGCATCGCCCAATACATGTGCTGCTCGCCCCGCTTCCGATCGATGAGGTCAACACGCTTCGCACGCAGTCCCAGATGATAGCGCTCCAGAATAACTTTCATCCGCTCCGATGCCATCCGCAATGGATACTCCAGCCAATCCACATATTCGCCCTGTCTGCCCGTGTACTCCTTCGCATCTGCCACCGTTATCGCAATGAGCTTCTCGAAGTCTTTGCCCTGCAACTCCTGCGACACTGGCTCAACCTTGCGATCAATCCGTTCATCTGCCAGCAGCACATAGTAATCACGCATCTTGCCGCCTGCTCCTCACTGAAGCGATAGCACTCCCGGTCCTTCTGCAAAAAAACGGCATCCCCCGGCCTTGCCCCTGTAAAATCAGCTCCATACAGACGAGCATGCGTGAAGTCGGCCCCTTCCATATTAGCCACCCCGAGCAAGCCTGGCTGACGGTTCACCCCGCTTGCCATCCCTTGTCCATTCGTGTAAGACAAGTCAACACCTCTCATGTCGCAGTCACGGAAGTCCGCATCACATAACAAAGAATGGCGAAGCCATTCGCTTTAGAAACTGCCAATCCGTCTCCTCATACTGCATCGCAAGCGTATCCAGTACCTCGTCCTCGGAAGCACAATGGATAAAGTCCGAGCCCGCATAATCAGACAATACCGAACGAACGAGCCCCGCGTACGACATGTTCGGATTCTGGAACGAACGCTTCTTCTTCTCTATATCGAGCAGATAGCTATGGGATACGGCATGAGCCGTCAAGTAATAAATGCCGCGCACAGACTTGAGGCTTACTTGAGTAACAACACCCCGGAACCAATATTTCGGCTCACCTGACTCATTATTAAGTGATACTCGCATCTGACCGTGTCCATCTGATAACTCTGCATAGCTGTCCTTCTTTTCCTCGGGAATGATGCCCGTTATCTTCAGATGAACATGCTCATTGAACTGCTTGACAACCTTCAACGATTGCAAATTCGTGAATTCAAACGGCGCCACATAGATATCACCGAACGTCATCACCTTGTCTTGCATGCTGAATCCCTCCAACGCGCTACGAAGATTATCATAGATCTCCTGCAATACCTATATTTGGCATAATAGATCTAATCGGTATTATCTGGTGCTTATTTAATAGGGAAAAGATTAATTTCATAATTCTGTCTACTAAAAAATGATGAGTTTGAAGATGAGTTCATGAACCGTGATTAATACCAGGACGGCTCCACCTGATACCGTTCGACAGAGGGTACCCGCTAGCGTCAACTCGACATAGCTATCCTTCTTCTCCACGGAGAAGATGCTCGTACATTGCCGTCAGGAATGCACATTGATCCACCTCTGTAAGAACAACTCGCTTATATGCAACGTCTACCAAATATTAGCCGTTTTACTTTGAATCGTTCATGACATCTGAATCGCTATTTGTAAAATATTGTTGAATTATAGGAGATTAACACGAAATGTTTTTTGAAGTAGGACATTCCCATTTGATAAACTACATGGTAAAATATAGGAAATAATAACTAAGGATGAGAGTAGGTGCTTATGGGATGGAACAGATATTGTCCATCGGCGAATTAATACAGAGCTACAGGCGCAATAGCGGTATGACTCAGGCACAATTATCGGAATCATCCGGGATCCAAAAAGGCACAATCTCCAAAATTGAGAACGAAGATGTCAAAAGACCGGAATATTCGACACTCCGCCCGCTTGTCGAAGCGTTAGACATACCATTGGATGCTGTTGTCGAACTGTATATTGCCATTGATAGAAGAGCAGATATTCTGCTGCTTGTGTTGCAGGATGTCATCCAGTATTCAGGCTCTGCCGAGCTTGCACGAAAAGTAGGAGCCAAATTTCTGGAATCGCACAGCGACGATAGTCACTCCTTAGTCGAACGCCTATATGGCTTCACAGCCAGCGTGGAACGTAAGGAAATTCGATTAGCCTTGTATCAATTAATCGTTGATTACTCCCGTGATCACGGCATGATGCCGTTTCTAGCAAGAGGCTTACTCCAGGTATACCTTATTGAACGTGATGACTTTTCCCGGATGCGAGATGTATACGACAGTGGTAAGCATATCGTGATGTACGCACATTTTTTAAGTTTGGAAGACCGCATCATGCTCTATTACAAGCTAGGAATTCATGCGTATAATTTATTTTTGTACCCACAGAGCATTGATCTTCTCCTTCCTATTATTGAGGAAGCAAGTTCAGACAATGAGTACTACATATATGCTCTCGGTATATTGCGGGGGGCATACTTTCGCATTGGGGAATATGATAAGTCCGAATATTACACTCACCTTTATTCACAGCATGATGCTCCTTACATCAAAGAAAATACCCAACTGATGAACGCAATGCTTGATGCCAAGAAGGGTATGATTGACAGAGCTGTAGACCAGTTTACATCTTTGTTAAAAACGTGTGATCAAAATATAGCCTTACAGGCTTTGAATCACTTAATGATTCTTTATTTAAAGGAACACAGACTAGATGAAATTGAAAATTTTCTTTCTTACCCAATTAACCTACAGCAGATCAGCGACAATAATCCCATCATGATTTCACAACTGGCTGAATATTATTACCATCGAGCGGAGTATTTCATCGCTGTAGATGAGTTCGACAAAGGTGTAATTGAGTTTCTCGAAGGCGCGTTTCACTTTTCAAGAGTGGACGATGTTCGTCGGGAAAAACAGTGCATTCACCTAATCATGCAAAGTCATTTAACGCAAAATATTTCGATGACCATACCAACCATGGAAAAACTGTCGGAGTACTACAAACGAACCG
>NZ_MAIS01000132.1:0-9861 GCF_001680695.1 Paenibacillus sp. KS1
AATTGAGCATTTTTCACTTGCAAAAAACATACGGTAACGATTGAACTTCGCAAGGTACACGACATGATTGTCCTGATGGAAATTCAAACAGATGGTCTGGAATTACAGCAGTATCTTGAAGAAGTGATCGGCCTTCCAATGAAATTGCAGGAGCAATTTTCATTTGATATTCCATGCGATAATGATAAATTTCCTATGCTGGTGCTGGACACGATTGCGAACCTGAGTACAGAAGTGTAAAGAATCTGTTAACAAGCATTGTAAACGAACATCTGAAGTGGAAAAAGTGTCAATTTTGATGTGCGATGAACCGTTACACTTTTATTCCAGAACCGATGTAGGCTTGTAAAAATCAAAGTGGCCGTGTACGAGAGCATCATGACTTGATACGATCGACCTCGATAAGAACGAATACGATGGAGGTTGTATATCATGAGCGAAAAGCAAACAAAGGAAGTGGACAAGCTGGTAAAGCCGGGCCGTTTTGGCGTGACTAACAAGCAGTTGATTCCAGCGATTAAGGAAGCCATTGCTGCCGGCGATGTGAAGCGGCTGAGTATGCTGAAAGAACAATATCTCTACACTTTTGAGCATTCACTACGCTATTTGAAAAAGACGGAACGACAATATATTACTGATCATCTGAAGTCATAAATGGAATGTAACGAATGGAAGCAAGATGAGTAAAGCGTAAGTGTTTGCTGGCGTATCTTTGCGGCAAGTCCGCTCGAACTGAGGATGCAACCTTACGCTTTTGATCTGTTTCACGAAGGAAACGATTTCTGGCGTGACGTAAGGAAGGGGAGTTACATGAATCCACAAAATTATATTTATGTTGGCGTTGATCTACATAAGCAGCATCATACCGCCGTTATCATCGATTGTTGGAATCAAAAGCTGGGAGAAATCAAGTTCGACAACAAGCCGACTGCCTATGCTGCACTTATAAAAGTAGTAAACAAGTATTTGAAGAAAGACATGCAGGTGATTTACGGTCTTGAAGACATAGGCGGCTACGGCCGAGCGTTGGCGGTATACTTATTTGAAGGCGGATATAAGGTGAAGGAAGTCAATGCGAAGTTGGCCAATGCCCGGCGCAAAAGTCATGTCACAGTTGAAAAATCCGATGCATGGGACGCTGAATGTGTCGCGAAAGTGTTGAGAGATGAGCTGCCGAATTTACCGGATGCCAAGCCGATTGATTTGTACTGGGCGATTAGTCAGTTGATCAATCAGAGACGCTGGATTGCCAAAAATTTGACGGGACTCGTGAAAAAACTTCATCAACAACTTGGTTATCACTATCCAAGTTATAAGAAGTTTTTCTCTCAAGTGGATGGGAAAACGGCATTGGGATTTTGGTGGCGTTATCCATCGCCAGATCATTTGGAACATGTCCATGTGGAGAATCTGGCCCAGTTCTTGCGAGCACTTAGCAATAATGGATTATCGACCAAAAAGGCCATGCAAATTAAAGAACTTGTACAGACGGATGGAAGTACATGGCGAGATTTTCAGGACAAACGCGATTTTATCGTACGAAGCCTAGTCAGAGATATACGGTGCTCAGAACGCAATCTGGCACGCATAGAGGCCGAGATTCAGGACTTGATGAGTCAATTAGGCTTTCAACTGGAGACGATGACAGGTGTTGATCTGGTCACCTCAGCGGAACTTGTGGCGGAGATTGGGGATATTCATCGCTTTGCAAATGCTGATAAACTGGCTCGATTTGCTGGAATCGCCCCTATTGCTGTAGGTTCAGGCAACAAGCATCGAAACTATAAAAGCAAGCAAGGAAACAGGGAACTACATGACATCATTAAAGCCCTTGCGATAAGGCAAATTGCCGTTACAAGGACAAAGAAAGAGCCTCGAAATCCCTACTTCCACGCTTACTATGAGCAGAAAATATCGGCAGGAAAGACTAAGCAGCAAGCCATTGTATGTATAATGCGTAAACTGGTTAACGTCATCTATCGCTTAATGAAGACCAAAGCAGTTTACACGATTCCAGAAGTACCCATTAAACAAGTAAGTTGATATACTAATGTTGGGCGGTGATTGGAAAACGGTTACCGTCCTTTTTATTGAATATAGTACGCTTTATAAACTAGGACACGTATGAAGGGGATATTAAGAATCCGCTGAGTCAGAATGGATATACGTATGTGCATAATAATCCATTAAGTAATGTTGATCCAAGTGGAAACTATTGTGTTTCTGTAAATGGGGATTATGCACATGCTGGTGCGTGTAGTACAGAGGGGTCAATTTATTTAGGCGAGGATAAAGATTTTACTGGCCGTCCAATTCTCCAAAATGGTGTTATGACAGGAATAATGGGAAGTAATACAGCTAAAATGCTTCTTTTCCAAATTAAACTTAACTATTGGACGACATATACTAAAGACTATTCTTATGTTCGATGGCTTGCTGGTGACAATGATCATTATTACAGCTTAAGCAGAGAGACTCAACTAGAACTGAGACAGAGACTATTATCTAATTATATGTCTGATCAAATTAGTCGAGGATTCCCAGACTTCACTGATGGTTTAATGTGGGGAAGGTCTCTAGCTAAACAAGGCATTACAGCTTTGTTGTCTGCAAAAAAAGGTAAAGAATTCAGAGGTGGTTCAAAGTCAAGTAGAGATAACTGGTACGGCTATGATAAAGATAAAGATTTTGTAAAATGGTGGCATAGATCTGGTAAAAAAGAGTTTGGTGGTAATGATTTTGATAATAAAAACGAGATAAAAGCAATTTATGATTATTGGGTTGAACTTGGTAAACCTAGAGTCAAATAGAGGAGTGGTTTAGTGGAAATTATTCGTAGGCTAGAAGATTATATTTGTGACAGCAAGATTGAAGATGCTATCAGTTTAGTTAGACATATTGGTGAGACTAAAGATGAGTCGTGCTTAGAAGTGCTGTTAAAGCACCTTACAGCTACTGATAGTAATATCTTGAGAAATGAAATTGCACTTTCTCTCTCTGATATTGGAAACAATAAAGCGGTGGACACTTTGGTTGAGATGTTAACACATCCTAAAACTAAAGGAAGCAGGGGAACGTTATTATACGCACTAGAGGAGCTCAATTACATTCATCATATTGCAACAATAACGGATTTTATTGGCGATTCTAGTCTCGAAGTCAGTATGGAAGCATTTTTGTTACTTGAACACGTATTCGATGAACTTTCTTATGAGCAAAAAGAAAAATGCAAAAATATCCTCGAATCAAAATTGAAGAATAATGAAAATGAGCATATTCGAGAAGCATTAGAAATGTTCGAATAAATGATTTATTAAATTCAAAAAGTGATAGGAATTTTTTGTGCGTCATAGTAGGGAATTGTCCTTACTGCAGTACCCAGTGCTTTACGTTGAACTGGCATACTTTCCAAGTAGTTCATTCCGAAACGGTGGGGGCATTTAAGTAGCTTCATCGAGGAAAACATTATATCGTATCTCTGAAAGCAGAGGTTAAAAGTGTCTTGTATTTGCGGTCAGACATTAACAAATTTGGATATGCAAAAGAAATAAAAGAGTTTATATGTTTAAAGGGAATAAAGTCATGTTAAGGTATCTATTGAAGAAGATTTTTGTTAATCATGATTGTCTTTCCATTAAACCACATGTGAGTGTAACAACTCCATGTGGTCTTTTTTGTTGTTGACATACTTGGTATGCGATAATATAATACCCCTGTAAGACATACTTAGTATGGCGGTGATGAGATGGTTGGATTACAATTTATATCAGATACATGGCAAATGGAGTATAAGACAGTTGCTGAGAAAGTTGGAGTATCTAAGCAGACATTTCAAGATTGGATTAAGGGCAGAAGGAAGATACCGCAGCAGCGTTTAGAGCGGTTATCTGATCTTTTTGGAGTCAAGGAGTTTGATCTGTTTCAGAAGGAGCTTACTGAATCCGAAAAGATCGATATTCAGATTCAATACTTCCGAAGAATGGATGTATTTGATGAGGTTAAGGTATCTCGCATTGATGAAAATGGTGAAGAGTTCACCACATCAGAGGTTATATCTCAGAACAAGGGGATTATTGACTATCTTGAGGAAAGCAAAGAAACCAAGTTAATAGACAGCATTCGAAAAGCTATTAATGAAGACGAGTATGGTGGAAATTCTGAAGTCTTCCAAGATGTCGTTAAGCTTCTGTGTCAAGGAAAGCAAGAAGCAGAGATGATGAAAGCCTTGGTGTATCACTTAGCTCAACGAAACAGTATGTTTGGAGGTTACAAGCCTAAGTACAAGCAATTGAGTGAGAATGGCTTCTTGGACGATGTAGAAGTGTTCTATCAGAAGCATAAAAACAAGTTTCAGCCGAAAGAGGACTAATGTCGCCCATTCTTATAACATATCTAATTACATTCAAGATTCTAGATTATCTTAAAAAAAGAGAGAAGGTTACATATGTTTGACACCGTAAGGTTGAAAGTAAGACCTGTTTACATTGATTCAGGCATATTGAATCAGCTTACTGGTAACGCTGTTACATTTTTAAGCAAGGAAACAGGTGCGTTAAATACAAGTTATACGATTCACGATAAACAAATTCCATATATGAAATATATCGAGAGTAGTCAAACTCTACATATCCAAGTCTCCATTCCCAAGTTCCTTTATGGAGACAATGTAACTATGTTGGAAGAAGATGATATACCACTATTTTTCGATAGATTACAAGAAAGAATACAGCAATTATTTCATATTCATATTCCACATTCCGAATGGACGGTCAGTCGATGTGATGTTTGCTGGAATTTTCAAGTTGGTAAGAATGTTGGTGATTACGTGAGGTTACTAAGCAAACAACAGTTAGCCTATAAGAACACGACTATGTACAACCAAGATCAAACTGTAAAATATTGGAATAAAAGTAGTGGAATCATGTTCTATGACAAGCATAAGCAAGTCACGAAAGCTAAGGAGTCAAGTGACATTATCGAGCGTGCCAAGGGGATATTGCGACTTGAAGTCAATCCGAGCGATAGCGATATGAAAAAGTATGCATCTACAAGGAAAGCCATTGAATTGATTGCCAAGCCATTCTTTAACTACATGACAGACAAGGTGCTTGGTCAGATCGAATATCCAGCAGAAGCTAGTAACATAGGTTTATCTTGGTTGATGGAAAACAAAGAGAACATATCCAAGATCGAAACCATGCTTGGCTTCCAAATGCTGCAACGCATGTTCGACGAATCGACGCTAAGGCAGATATATAACCATCAACCTATGCCATCCGCAAGAGCACGGCAAAAAAATGACAATTCCCAAAGGGAACTGCCTAAGTCCATTAGCTATAAACTGCTAGGAAACACATCCTCTCAGACAGGGACACGTTATTTTGCCGATAACGATAAAAAGTCCATGATGATGGATGAAATAAAAATAACATAATTATAATTGTACGTGAAAACTAAGAGAAATCAATCCACTACATAAAAAAATGTTTACCATCACGATAACTGTTATCGGGGGGATGGTTTATACCCAAAGGCTTGAAATGAATTGGAGTAAAGGGCATAGCACATCCAGAGACCGACTATGGTTGCATTTTCAAATGTCTATGCTTCCTGATCTTCAACAATTAGTTCATGAATCGAAATGTCTAAAGCTTCACAAACGGCTTCTAACGTTCGGATATAAACCCGATCAACAGAGTCGGAACATAGATGATTAATCGTTGCATGTCGAATATTCATCTGTAAAGAGAGTTGCCGCTGAGAAATCCCTTTTTCGGCTAGTATTTCTTTTAATCTAATTTTTAATTTCATGGGAAAGTAATCCTCCACCAAATACATCATACTGTTAACCGTACTATATCATATTCTATCCATCCTAGCATTGATATATACGCTTAAAGGTAATACAATAGTTATATACTTTTAAGGGTATAACTCTTTAGCGTAACATTAATTCTAATTCGTGTAACGCTAGGGTTAACAGGGAGGTAATCCAATGAATGTCATAGGTTATGTTCGGGTTAGTACACAAGGACAAGCGAAGGATGGCTACAGCCTGTCTTACCAGCAAGATGAGATCAAAGCCTATTGTGAGCGACAAGGATGGCATCTGGTTCATGTCTTTACCGATGAAGGCATAAGCGGTGCGAAGGTGGATGAAGAAGCCTTAGAAGTCGAACGTGAGGGTTTTCAAGATATGATGTCGTTCATAGCTAGCAATAAGGTTGATTACGTGGTTGTTCTAAACACTAGCCGATTGTGGCGAAGTGATCTAGTTAAAGTGCTTGTTCATCGTGAATTGAAAAGGCACAACATTGACATCCAAAGCATCGAGCAGCCAACATACAGCATATTTAAGAAAGACCCATCAGACTTTTTGATTAACGGTCTTATGGAGTTGTTGGATGCATACCAGCGATTAGAAATCTCAATGAAATTAGGTAGAGGGCGAAATAAGAAAGCATCTGAAGGCAAGTTTGCAGGTGGCGGTATTCCTTTTGGTTATAAGGGGAAACGAGGTTCAAAGAAAATCGTTATAGACGAGAAGCAAGCAGCCATTGTTCAACGATTATTCTGTCTTAAAGAGCAATATCCTACATGGTCATTATCGGCATTAGCTGAGAAATTGAATGAAGAGGGGTTCTCTACGGAGCAAGGAATGATGTTCACCAAGGTACAGGTGAAGCGAATCCTAGACCGTAAAGCATTTTATCAGGGAAAGTATCGTTACGGACAGATCGAAGCAGATGGAGTGCATCAAGCAATTATTTAGTCAAGGAACGCATTGAAGATAAATGAGATATTGCTAACGTGTCTTTGCGGCATTGACCGCTCGAACTGAGGATGCAAACTTATTTAACCATTGTTGTTCTAGCCACTCGTTTGAGTGGTTACTAATGGGCTGATACATACGGAGCAAGTGTCTGAGTAGCAACGAGTCTTGATTGAACTGGAATCAAACTCATTAGTAACAATTCAAATACAGAGGGAGCGGAGGAAAATGATTGAGCAGCAGAATCTTGTTTATGTAGGAGTTGACCTACATAAACAGCATCATACAGCCGTCATTATTGACTGTTGGAGCAAAAAGTTAGGAGAAATTAAATTCGATAATAAGCCGTCTGCATTTCCCTTGCTCGTTAAGGAAGTTAGGAAGTATGCCAAAAAAGGATTGTCGATTGTCTATGGGCTTGAGGATGTAGGAGGTTATGGCAGAGGTTTGGCTGTCTATCTTAAAGAAAATCAATGCTGGGTGAAAGAGGTCAATGCCAAACTAGCAAATGCTAGAAGACAAAGCCATGTGACGGTTCAGAAGTCAGATAGCTGGGACGCTGAATGTGTTGCAAAGGTATTGAGAGATGAACTGGAGCGATTACCCGATGCGAAGCCGATCGATTTGTACTGGGCGATTAGTCAGCTTGTCACGCAGCGGAAAATGGTTCGCCAAAAGCCTAACTGCAACGGTAAAGAAACTACATCAACAGATTAGTTACCCATATCCAAGCTATAAGAAGTTCTTCTCTGAAGTTGATGGTAAAACGGCGTTAGCCTTCTGGGAAGCATATCCTTCACCGCACAAATTGAAAGACTTGTCAGAGGAAAAATTAGCTGAGTTTCTGCGAAGTCATAGCAATAATGGGCTTTCCCATAAGAAGGCTGGTCAAATATTATCTCTTATTTCCGTTGATGGTGATACGTATCGTGACTTTCAAGATTCACGTGATTCGGTTGTGGTCAGTCAGGTGAGGTCAGCTAGCTTTTTCAAGAAAGAGATTGCTAGGGTTGAAGTTGAAATCGAGCAGTTGATGGGACAGCTTGGCTTCCAACTTGAATCCATGACAGGGATAGATATTGTGACAGCAGCGGAACTTGTGGCAGAGATTGGTGATATTCATCGTTTTCCAACAGCGGATAAGCTGGCTCGTTTTGCTGGTGTTGCTCCAGTAATGGTTGGTTCAGGAAATAAGTCGCGCAACTATAAAAGTAAGCAAGGAAACCGAGAGTTGCATGACATCATCAAAAGCCTTGCTATCCGTCAGATCGCTGTTACTCGCACTAAAAGAGTGCCGAGGAATCCCTATTTTCATGCTTACTATTTACAGCGGATGTCCGAGGGGAAAACAAAGCAGCAAGCCATTATATGTATCATGAGGAAGCTGATTAATATCATCTACGCAATGATGAAGAAGAAATCAGCTTATGAGATGCCAACGATTCCGAGAGTGCAAGTAGGATGATATAATTGGTGGTAATTGGTTGAGAGAGCCAGTTGCCACCTTCTTTATTCTAAGTTCCGTTTTATAAACTAGGATACGTATGAAGGGGATATTAAAAGTCCGCTAAGTTTGAACTTGTACACGTATGTGGAAAATAATCCGTTATTGAATGTTGACCCAACAGGGCATATTCCAAGACCTATTGAAGCTGCCGAGATGGCAGCATATATATGAATTAAAAGGTTCACTTTCTGGAGGTTGGACGTATAGCTATACCATCACTGGTGGAGATAATATGGTGATGGGCGTATATTACCGCACCCTAAAAGGTGGGACTTTTGAATATGCACTGGTTAACAAAGGTAGTGATTTAAATTGGAGCGACTGGAAAAATAATGCCCTTCAACCAATAGGCTATTCCGCGGACATGAAGGATTCGATTAAGAAATCTACTGAATTTGTAAATGCTAACAAGGGTAAAGAGATAACCATGGTAGGGCATTCAAAAGGAGGCGCTGAAGCGACGGCAAATGCCGTTGCAAACAACAAAAATGCAATCACATTCAATACTTAACCTGCAGTACTTTGGGTTAATGGTTTAAGTGACAAGGATTATACTGGAACCATGACCCACTACGTTGTTAAAGGTGAATTATTAAATCATTTATTAGGTGAACCATCAGTGGGGTCTATGGTTTATTCGCCACAAATACACAAGATTAAGTGGTGGTATCCAGATTGGTATAACTTGTACCAGAGAAAACAAAATCACTCAATGGATTCGGTAAAAGAATCATTAAAGGAGGGGGGGATTAATTGAAAGCGAAAATAATGATTATTTTAGGTATTCCGTTGTTGTTAGGTCTTGTAATCATAGTGTATTTTGCTTTGCCTTGGCTTCTCATGCTCATTGGCATTCAATTAGAACCAAATCCTTCGCGCCCTGCAATTACTTATGGTGAATTTCCATTTCGTTTGGAATATGAAATAAACGGGGAACGTAAGGTTGTTCAAGATACTTTAATATGTGAATATGATGGGATTGGTTCAAATGAAGGAACTGGGAAATATCGCAAATGGAAAGAACGCTTTGCAAGCGGAAATCCCAAGATTCTGCTATTAAAGGTCGATGGTGCTTCAGGGATTGCATTCGGAAACAAAAAAACCGCAAATCAAGAGATATTTTTCGACCTCGGACCCGCTTGGTATTATATGGGTGATGATGAAGGAGGTAGTGGGTACAAGCCAATTTACCCAAACGCTTCATTCTCAGAACAATACCAAGATGGAAGCGGAACGAAGGGAGTTATTCTAGCAGATGAGTTGCTAAATAAGTACAATATTAAATTAATTAGTTGGGATTACACCCAACCAATTAAAAATAATTTTTCTTCGACAAAAAAGTGAGCCATAAATGAAAGATTGTCGCCACATGCGAGTGTAACAACTGTAGGAATTGATGCAACAGTCTATTTTAATCCTAAATCTAATCCGCTGATTGAGCAATGCGTGGAGCGGAATACGAATATAAAACGATGTGTTCTTATATTTATCAGATGTAAGAAATGGTGATATAACTGAAAACAAAATAAGAGCAGAGCATGGCTTACCTTTGAGAGGAGCATATTAGTCTAGTGAAAAAGAA
>NZ_MAIS01000186.1:0-2802 GCF_001680695.1 Paenibacillus sp. KS1
CGGCTGCTTCGGCAAGAAGGAAGTGCTGGAGCCTTTACAGCCAAGCAAAATCAAGGTGATCTATCAGACTGAGGAAGCATTTGACCTGGATTATGGAAAATATTTTAAGATGAACTACCCGCAAATTGAAGTTGAAGTCATCCCTAAAATTCAGGTACTGAAAAATCTCGGGAAAATGATTATTCCAGATGAATATGATTCAGAGGTAAGGAAGTTGTTGGAGCGCTCTGGAGCAGATGTGCTATTGCTGGATCAGCAAAATTTTGGGCAATTCGCCGCCAATGGGAAGCTGTACGGTATAGAGGAAGCGATCCGGCAGGACAACTATGATATCGAAGGGTTCATGCCGGGACTGATCGATGTGATCAAAAATTTAGGCGACGGCAAGCTATATGGGCTGACTCCTGCAGTCGGCATTAAGGCTTTGCACTATAACACCGCATTGTTCCGGGAGAATCATATCGATCCGCCAACGAACAAGATGACCTGGCGGGAAGTTTTCGAGCTAGGTGCAAGATTTTCCAATATCAAACACGGCGATCGTCCGGTGCGCGGCGTTTTTTTTGATGACTTGAGAGGTGTTGGCGATTTGATGTACGATATCGCCAAGACCTACGGATTGCAGCTGTTCGATCTGAAGGGAGAGAAGGTGCTCATTAATTCCAAAGGCTGGAAAGAGGCGATGAGTCTGGCTACGTATGCAGTACGCAACAATGTGGTATATTTCGACCCCGTAGCTCAACTCGATTCGTCGCAAAACCTCTTCGACGACGGCGTGGCCGCGATAACGTTCAAAGGTGTCCCCCATGCGGGAGAAGTCGGATTTAACGCGGATAAGGCGCCGGTAGAGTGGGAAGCTGTCACGGTACCGATTGATCCTGCGGATGAATCTACAGGCGTGTACCTTGACTCTCTCTTTGCGATTGCCGCCGACTCGTCTAATAAGCGAGCTGCCTGGGAATTCGTCAAGTTCGTGTGCGGCCCGGAAATGGCTCATGCCCGTTCGAAAACGATGGACGGCACTTTGCCTTCGCGTACCGGATATGTGAAGGAATTCAAGAGCAAGAGCATGGAAGCGTTCTATATGCTGAAGGTCAAGCAGGCTGACTCCATACGGCAGAGCGGTCGTGTTCCATTCAAGTTCTTCACGCTGTTCGATGAGCCGCTGCGGGAAGAGCTGCAAGCCGTTGTCGATAACAAGAAGTCAGTGGATGAAGCGGCTGCCGTATTGGAGGCCAAGGCGCAAGAGTTGCTTATACAAGCGCGAGCAGCGTCAGGTAAGAAGCCTTAAGGAATAGTAACGTGTTCTTAATTGATGTTAATGGAATGTTATGTGGTTATTTACCAATTCCTACGCTAAAATATCTAATCGATTTTATATTCAAGTAATTACATAGGAGGATTTATCATGAATTTGAAAAAAGCAATCGTCGCAACACTGGTCGTATCCAGCATGCTGACTACATTGGCAGGCCCGATTCCTGCGGGGGCCAAGGCGCAAGAACAGAAACAATCGGATCACCGGACGATTCAAATAGATCCGAAGCTTGCTGAAAAGCTGAATCAAGCGATAAAATTATTTGCCGGGAAAGATGTTGAATTGCAGAAGGTGGGCAAGCGTGAATTAATTTATAATAAGGTTGTTGCAGGTCTGGCAGAAGTTCGATCAGTAGATGGAAAATATTGTGTACAATTTGACAGTCTTAAGGATAAGGAAATTATCTTGTGGGTAGGCGGCCAAACCACGATCGACCAAATCAGCAAGCAGCATCAAGAAGAAGTCTTAAAGTGGTTGAAAGTAATAGATGCGAAGTATGCCAAGTATGCAAAGAAGAAGTACGCCTTTGAACAAGAAGTTTGGGTGAGTAAACTAAACGTTAGAGCATTTAATCCTCTTGACAGAGTAAAGCTATCTAAGGAGAAACGGTACGAATTGAAAGGAAAAGATTTCTCCACTTTCTCAATCGATTTTGATGATGATGGTCAACTGAAAACTGATTATCTCCGTATTGATTTTGATAAGAAAGAGCTTGATCCGAAATTGCTGTCAACAGTTATAGCTGCTGCTAAGACGGCGTTTCAACATAAATTTGAAATGACAAGTGCTCAGCTTGCAGTTAATGTATTCCCAATAACGGCTCATGGGAAAAATAAAGCAGAGGCAGCGTGGGTATTTCATGATGGCAAAGTTACGGTTTATGCGGATCCCAATACAGGAGAAATAAAAGGCATGTACAATGAGTTTGGAATAAGAGTACGAGATCATAAGGGAATTTCAGAAAAAGAGGCGAAAGAAGCGGTTGCCCCGTTAGCGAAGAAATTATTTAATATCGACATGAATGGACATAGCGTGAAATGGGATGAACACAGGAAGGATTATTATTTCACCAGCAAAAATGGCATGAATGTGAGAGCAGCGCTCGATGCGAATAAAAAGATTGTATACATATGCGCCGGGAAAGCTGCTGATGCGCAGTTCGACGGTTATGTAGCAGATATGGAAGTGAAATCTAAATAAACGTTGCAAATGAACCATTTCATTATATTTTGACTCAGTATCGAATAATCCACTGGCTTCCATATGTCGGTGGATTTTTTTGTGTATTTGACTAAAAATGTTGATCCGTATCACCAATCTCATGGCGTGTATGATAATGAATTCAGAGTGTTAGAGATATGATGTCACAAATGAGCGGGTTGAAACTGTTATATATTGTAGGCGATACACCAGTGGTACGCAATGAGAATATGTAGGAGGGTTTAGTATGAATTTAAAAAAAGCAATTCTAGCGTCTATGATCG
>NZ_MAIS01000247.1:0-1144 GCF_001680695.1 Paenibacillus sp. KS1
ATTAGTTCCGTCGTTGCGGGCTTAATCGGGACAATCCCGATAGTGTTCTTCTTTTTGATACTTATGATTTTCCCGATGAAGCAAGAATCACTAGTTACTTGGTTATCTTGTCATGGAATTATACAATCTCATATGACCACGCAAACATGTACTATTCGATTGCTCTGACGGTTGTCTTGATCTTATTTGCACTAAAAACATTCTTGTGGAGTAAGAAGAAGTGATTCAATAGGGCACGTTAGCTATCACACCATCGAGCGTGTCCTAAATCTCAGTAAGCTGAAATAAGCGGATTGAACTCACAGGAACAGAAACTTGTAGCTTGTGAGTTCTCCCTTATAATTGAAGGGAACACGAGGCTTGGAAATTCAGGATTAAAAGAAAGGAATATGTTAGACCTTGTAGTCTGTCAAGGAGTTGAGGACTTTGAAGGTTAAACGAAGCTCGTTTTTATTTTTTACTATACTCGTTATTATCACTTCGTTCACATTAACAAGCTGTGGAAAAGAGCAAGTCTATAAAGGTAGTGGTGAGTTTTGGAATGTTAAAGTTGTGCAAAATTCGGTACCCGATCACTTTGAGATCGGCTTCGAATATATTGGACAAGAAAGTTTATTAGAATCATTGGAATTCAAGTTTCTAAATAGCGATTTCAATGCTTCTGGATCGACCCAGATCAACAAAAAACCTCCCTACATTTATAGTGTGAAGTATGTAAAAGAACAAGATGCAGGTGAGAAACTTCAATCAGATTCATTAAAAGCAAAGATCAAATGGAATAACAAAGAAGAGGAAGTGACGCTTTCGAAAAGATAGTCCAATTTATGAGTTCAGTAATTAGTTAGAGTAATATATCAAAATTATCTGAGCCTTTTACTGAAAGGGGACGCTAGAGAACTTCTGGATAGCTTGGAGGCAAGCAAAAAGTCAGTTCTGTTAGAAGAAAAGCTCCTTCCCCATGAAATTGAGGATGAAATAGAAGAATAATGATTTAATAATTACTCTAGGTGAGGATATGATGAAAAAAGAAGCCAGCTTCAATAGTTGGCTTCTTTACTTGTAACCATGTTATTAAAAATGAGGATAGAAAACGAAAAGGAATAAAGAGATCATGAAAAAGATAGTTCCTATTGTGATAGTAAGT
>NZ_MAIS01000205.1:0-1988 GCF_001680695.1 Paenibacillus sp. KS1
TTGTATATAGAAGTAAAGACCAGTATATGGAATGCCCTTCGAACTGTATCTACAATTAGAAGTGGGTCTTCAATACACATATTAGGAGGGTCAGACGTGAAAAGAATGCGGAATATGTTATTAGCACTTACGCTTATCTTGAGTCTCGTCGCAACAGCTTGCACAAGCAAGACAGCTGAAACTTCTCAGCCAATAACGGATAAACCAGCAGAAAATACAACAGCAGAGAAACCAGCTGAAAAACCAGAAAATACAGTAATTGAAGCATCTACGGTTCGTGCGAAGGATCCGTATTTGAAATTTGATGCAGGTGAAACGTACGACAAGAACGCCGTGTATGACGCTTATGAGAAAGACGTTGGCGTTAAAATTACGAATAAATGGGTCGTAGACGGAGTCGTAAGTGGGCCTCAGTTTCAAGAGAAGCTCAAGATGGCAATTGCAACTGACGATCTGCCAGACTTCTTCCCAGCTACACCAGCTCAATTACAGCAGTTGATTGAAGCCGATATGATTCAGGACTTGACTGAAGTATATGACAAATACGCAACAGATGAAACGAAAGAATTCTTGATGCGCGATGGCGGATTGCAGATGAAATCCGGCACATTTGATGGTAAGTTGATGGGGATTCCAGAGTCAGGAACTGCGTTCACGCCTCAATTCGTATGGGTGCGTACGGACTGGCTGAAGCAGCTGAACCTGCCTGAGCCGAAAACGCTGCAAGACCTGATTAAAATTATGGAAACGTTTGCAGCTAAGGATCCAGGAGGAACTGGAAAGTCCTATGGTCTAGCATTGAATAAGGAATTTTATGAACCTACAGGTGCACTGGGTCTCACTGGATTCATGAATGGATACCACGCTTACTTGAATCAATGGATAGAGGATGGTAAGGGCGGATTGATGTTCAGTGATATTCAGCCTGAAATGAAAGAAGCACTTCGCTCGTTGCAAGATATGTTCAAGAAGGGGCTAATTGATCCAGAATTTGCAGTTAAGGACATGATGAAGGAATCTGAAATGATCTTCAATAACCAAATTGGTGTACTCTACGGCCCAGAATGGACGCCTGCCCATTTGGCTCAAGGTGCGGTTAAGGACGGCAAGGTTGTTCAAGAATGGAAGCCATTCCGCCTCCTTTCCATTGATGGTACAGAAGCGTCCACGCAAATTGAGCTGGGAACGGAGAAATATAACGTTGTCTCTAAGAAAGCGAAGAATCCGGAGGCTATGGTTAAATTGTTGAACCAATGGATTGCAATTGATAATCACCCGACGGAAGAACAGAAGGTATATGAGTACGGCAAGAGCATGAAGGAGAGCGGCAATAACTATTGGCAGCTCAGCCCGGTTATGGCGTTCAACCAAGCAAGCGATAACGGTTCCGTATTGCCGAAGGCAATTGAGACGAAGGATGAGAGCTTGCTGAAGACGAAAGACCAGAAGACACGTTATGCTCGTGCGATGAAATATGCAAATGGTGAAGATATTTCAATGTGGTGGGAAATGCTTATCTCTGGTCCAAACGGAGCAGTCTCAAATGTACCATACATGAAGGAGCACAACCTGTTCCATCGTAATAAATTCTATGGTGCACCGACACCAACAATGGTGGAAAAACGTGAGCTTTTGAAGCGTAAACGCGACGAGCTCTTCATTAAGATCATCATGAACCAAGTACCTATTGACGAATTTGATAAATTTGTTGAGGATTGGAAGAAGCTCGGTGGCGATGACATGACGAAGGAAGTAAACGAGTGGTACGCAACAAATAAATAAGTTCACGGGGAGAGCGGCTCATATTCCGCTCTCTTTTTTATTGCGCCAGTCATTGCAATAATTGCAAATACGCTTACCGTACGTGATTTCATTGGATCAAGTGCTGTGCTTTCATCTCTAACCAACTACCTATATCGTAATCTTCAAGCGAACTTACGAATTGGCAGGCGGAATCGCAACAGTTGTATATAGAAGTAAAGACCAGT
>NZ_MAIS01000127.1:0-10805 GCF_001680695.1 Paenibacillus sp. KS1
CAAATAAGAGTCGTATGGGAAGGCATCCCTACGACTCTTATTTGTTCCTTTATTTCTTCTTAAGCCTGAATCACTATTCCAACCTCTGCCCCAAATCGTTTAGACTTTTGGGACATTTTCCAAATGAAATTAAACTGGTCTGACTGCAGTAAAAGTATTTTTCGTTATGATGTCACCATACCAAGTCCAATAATCTCCCTTTTTAAAGACTTTTAACATTACCGTAAAGGAACCTTGAGAATGTGAAGAGAGGATTTTATATAAACTTGATTTATCAATCTTGTGGGTCTTTGAGGAAGATGTCATGTCTCCTGTTACAGGACATGTCATTTGATTACTATTCATGAAACAAATCTCATAGCTGAATGCAGCAGATGTTGATTTCTCGATTGTAACATTAATCCAGTTATCACTTACTCCATAGTAGGTTGAATCGGTATAAACTCTTGCAGTGTGGCCGTTATTCACAGATTGAAATCCTGAATCAGCACCAGCCGCTGCTGAAACAGCCGTTACAAAAACACTAAAGCAGAGGAGCAGAATCAAAGATGCAAGAGATACTTTTTTCATTTGATTAACCTCCTATTATATGGTTCATTTAGATAAATCTAAATGTTAACCCTATATTAACACATAGGTAATATTTTGTATGTAGAAAAATGGAAAATATATAAAAAGATTAGTTGTAAATCGTGTTTTATGGATTTTTTTTGACAACTAATCGCGAAATAACAAACAAGAGCCGTCATAAATCTTCTCAAAATTCCCACATAAATACAGAGAGGCAGAAGCCCCCCTCAGAGTATTTTCATTCATGAACTTTCGCTGATGCTGCCAGAAGGTTCTTCAAGCGTCTAACCTTCTGATTATTGTCGATATACCTATCATCCAGGATGCAGCTCACCCAGGAGACGGTCAGGACGTTGACGATGTCCGCACCGCAGCCTGCGTAATCAAGTCGGGTATCCTGGAAAAGATCAACGAAGTCTTGTACACTTTCGAGTTTGGAGAAAGGGGGCTGCTGTTCATTTGATAATCAGATCTACGATGTTTACGATAAGAGACAGCACCATAAGCCCAATCGCTACATCGATTTTCCTCATCTCATCTGCCCCTTCCTGTATTCTGTGTTCCGAGGCTTTTTTCTTTGTCTACGTTACCCACACTCTACCCACAAAAACGGTGTCAAACATCGGATCACGTTGTCCAACCTTGTCTAAAGTGAAAGCTCAGAAAACCGCACCATTTCAGTTTTTTGGACAACAAAGGGCAATATTGTCCACTTCGTAATAACTAAATCTGGAAGTTCATTCTTGGCTCTCCACTTCGGATGATGGTATAATTTGAAGTGATGTTCATGTACATAGATAACCTACAGACTACAGAATCGATTGAGAAGAAGGAGTGCCGACCAATGAACAAAGAGTCGAAAGATTACTCCAAATATTTTGATTTCTCGAATGCCAAAGTCATTTCCGAGGATGAACAAGGCAAACGGATTCGTATAAATGGTCGTGAAATCAACATTATTTCGGAGCCTAACCAACGTGAGGAGAAGCAGCGGGGCAAGCAGGATATTCAGGTACACTATGATCAGGCCGTGCCTGAGGAGCTGCAGGGACTAGGCGTTGGGAAGAAATATATTATTTATACATTTGGCTGCCAAATGAACGAGCATGATTCCGAGACGATGAGCGGCTTGCTTGAACAGATGGGCTATGAAAAAACGGAAGACCGAAAACAAGCAGATATTATCTTATTAAATACATGCGCGATTCGTGAAAATGCAGAAGATAAAGTATTTGGTGAGCTTGGACATTTGAAGACATTGAAGCTGCAAAGACCGGGGCTTATTCTTGGCGTGTGCGGTTGTATGTCCCAAGAAGAAAATGTCGTGAAGCGCATTATGCAGAAGCATCAATTTGTTGATATCGTATTCGGTACGCATAATATTCACCGCTTGCCGATCTTGGTGCGCGATGCCTTGTTTAACAAGGATATGGTCGTGGAAGTGTGGTCTAAGGAAGGCGACATCATCGAGAATCTGCCGAAGAAGCGGGAAGGGATGCGAGCTTGGGTCAACATTATGTATGGCTGTGATAAGTTCTGTACATATTGCATCGTTCCTTATACCCGTGGCAAAGAACGCAGCCGCCGTCCGGAAGACGTAATTGCCGAAGTAAGAGACTTGGCTCGTCAAGGATTCAAGGAAATTACACTGCTTGGTCAAAACGTCAACGCTTACGGCAAAGACTTTATGGACATCGACTACTCGTTCGGCGATCTGATGGACGAAATTCGAACTATTGATGTACCGCGTATCCGCTTCACTACTTCACATCCAAGAGACTTTGACGATCGATTAATTGAAGTACTTGCGAAGCGCGGCAACCTGGTTGAGCATATTCATCTTCCTGTACAATCGGGAAGCACGGAAATATTGAAGAAGATGAGCCGCAAGTATGATCGGGAGCGCTTCCTGGAGCTGGCATTTAAAATCAAACAGGCGATACCGGATGTTGTCTTTACAACGGATATTATTGTAGGGTTCCCTGGCGAGACGGACGAACAGTTCGAAGAAACGATGTCACTTGTACGGGAGGTAGAGTTCGACTTTGCCTATACATTCATCTATTCCCCGCGCGAAGGCACACCGGCGGCAGGGATGGAAGACAATGTTCCGATGGAAGTGAAGAAGGAGCGTCTGCAGCGCCTGAACGCCCTGCTGCAGGATCAGAGCCGTCGAAGCAATGAAAGGCTGCAAGATCAAGTGGTGGAGGTGCTAGTGGAAGGGGAGAGCAAGAATAACCCAGACATTTTATCCGCTCGGACGCGCACGAATAAGCTTGTCCATTTTGCAGGATCGGCGTCGTTGATCGGTCAAATTGTTCATGTTAAAATTACAGATGTGATGTCCTATTACATCAAGGGTGTGCTTGTCACACAACCGATGCAAATGACTTCTTAACCTTTTCTTTATTTTCGGATACAATAAACGAGAAGAGATAGATTTTACCAATATAATTCAGGCCGAATAGATGGGAGAGGTTCTCATTGACGCAACAATCACAATCTTCGAAGGTGAATTCGGAACACGCAGAACACTCGGAGCATGAGGAGCACGTCCATCGATCGGGATGCGGTATACCGAAGTTCAATACGCGGGATTTGCTAGTACGAGAAGATATTATGGCGAAGGCGAAGCAGTTGTCTGAACTCATCATTACAACGGATGAGGTTCGGCAATATCAGCAAGCTGAGAAGCAAATTCAAACGCATACTAGGGTACAAGAGCTGATCTCAACGATTAAGAAGAAGCAGAAGGAACTGGTTGCGTTCCAATCGTTCCAAAACGCGAAGATGGTAGATAAAATCGAGAATGAGATTAGTGAGCTCCAGGATGAACTGGACAATATTCCACTCGTTGTGGAATTCCAGCAGAGTCAGAGCGATGTGAATTACATGCTGCAACTGGTTATGTCGGTTATTCGTGATACGGTATCTGATAAGATTGAAGTAGAAGCAGCAACCCCTGAAGCGCCAGAATCATGCGACTAAGCACGGATGAATAGAAGAAGGTTTCCTACAGATGATGTGGGAAACCTTCTTTTTCTTATGCACGGAGAGGGGATCATCGATTATCTTTCATAGTAGGCAGCATTGCTCCAAGGTACACAGACGACGTATGCGGCATAGGAGCAGTATAGTCGTCAGCGAGATTGAGCCGTTGGCAGCCTGCGAAACAATCAGGAGAGCAGCTTGCGGAATTGTTCGGTAAGCAGCGGCACCACCTCGAATAAATCACCGACGATCCCGTAATTCGCTACTTTAAAGATAGGGGCTTCCGGATCGATATTAATGGCAACAATGATTCGAGCTTGACTCATTCCTGCGATATGCTGGATGGCTCCACTAATCCCGCAGGCAAAATAAATCTCAGGTGTAACAACCTTACCCGTCTGTCCGATTTGCAACGAGTAGTCGCAATAGCCCGCATCACAAGCTCCGCGCGAAGCGCCGACTGCTCCATTCAGCACACGTGCCAGCTGTTCCAGGGGCTTGAACCCTTCGGCACTTTTCACACCTCGACCGCCAGAAATAATAATTTTGGCCTCTGACAAATCAACGGAGCCGCTCATCTTCGTGACGACTTCGTGGACAACCGTCCGTAGGGATGGGGCGGGGGCAAGCAAGGAATCAACTTGCGGCTGCTGAATGCTCTCGTGAGTCGGAAGTAACCCCGCTTGTTGAGTAACAGGAGTGAAGTTGTTAGGTCTAACCGTGATGATCCAAGGTCGTGCTTGATTGGCGAAGCGTCTAGTTTCTAATGCTTTGCCTGCATAGACAGGCCTTAGGAAGGTCGTGTCGGAGTCATCCGCACGAATCGATACGACATCGGATATTTGACCTGTATGGAGCTGAGCTGCTAGCATCGGCGCGAGATCACGTCCCATCGCTGTATGCCCAAGCAGCACGACGTCCGGCGATTGCTGCTCTGTAAAGGCATGCAGTGCCGCGAAATACGTCTCCGCCTCGTAATATTTATACCTCTCATCATCTGCGCAGCTAACTTGCGCAATTCCTGGAATCATCAAGGACTGGATTGTGTCCTCTGCAAGTTGAAACCCAATGACAAGCACAATAATTCGATCATAAGGCTTCGCCATTTGCGCGGCAGCACCAAGCGCTTCGAATGTAACCTGGCGCAATCGATCTCCGCGTATTTCAGCAATAACAGCATATGTGCGGCTCATAGCAGCACTCCTTTCCAGTCGATAGCACGCTTGCGGCTTCATGTTAAGGCTCAATCGTTACAAGTAAGTGCATGTTCAATTTGCAACCTAGTTAGAAAGAGTTAGAAGAGAGAGGAAGTATCGCGTAGCGATTGAACCAATTGCTCTACTTGCTCCGATACAGTGCCCTTCAATATCTGCCCCTCCTGTCTTGGGGGAGGAAGCTCGAGGGCTACTCGCTCTGTGGCAGGAGCATAAGATTCATTCTGAAGCTGTTCGGCAGCCGACCGCTTTTCGATAGGCTTCCGCTTCGCCTTCATAATGCCTGGTAGAGTCGGATATCTGGGCTCGTTCAATCCTTGCTGTGCCGTAAATAATGCAGGCAAGGTCACTTTGAGATTCTCGTTATCACCTTCTGCGTCACGACTGACCGTTACCTGCGAATCATCGATACGCTCGATCGAAGTGATCGCAGCGACATGTGGCAGGTCAAGCAGGCTGGCGACACGGACAGCAACCTGGGCACTGCCTTGATCCAACAGAGAAGTGACCAGAGAAGATTAGATCCGGCTGTTTCTCCTGCAATGTCTTTGCGAGCAAGTGAGAGATTGTGAATTCATCCATCCCCCCTGTGTCACTTGGCGACAGAACAAGATGTACGGCTTCGTCTGCTCCCATTGCGAGCGCTATGCGAAGCGCTTCCTCGGAACGATCAGGGCCGGCAGTCACTACGGTGACTACGCCGCCATGATTTTCTTTCCATCGTACGGCTTCTTCGATGGCATATTCATCATAGGGATTTATTATCCATTTTACTCCGTCTTCAGAGAGCAGACCATCTGTAATTATGACTTTTTCTTCTGTGTCGAACGTTTGCTTCATAAGCACAACTAAATTCAAGGTCATCACCCCAAGTTCCGGCTTCATTACGATCATTGTATGGAGAAATCTTCGGACTTATCTCTACTACTTTTATTCGAATTTCATTAACCAGTGGTCATAAAAGGCAAGAACGTATTTTTTCATGTCCCAACTCATATCCATCAAACATAGTTCATTACGAACAGCTATGTTGAGCAAAACGAGATCATGCATGTATCACCCAAAAGGGAGGGGAGGTATGGTGCTGATTTATGTAAAATGGCTTGTCTTTCTCTTCGTTGTTGCGATAGGCATCGGCTTGGCCGCTGCTGCAATTCGACGACGAGTCAGCTACATAGGCTTGGGGCTGGCAGGCACGAAGCCAACCGAGCAGGCGAGGCGAACCATGCGTGCCATAGGACAGACGTTCGGTCAAGGCAAGCTGTGGAAGGATCCGCGAAGTGGGTTTATGCATGCAGTAATGTTCTACGGATTCCTCCATTTGCAGGTCGGAGCACTAGATTTGATTTGGAAGGGGTTGACCGGCCACTCACTGCCGCTGCCAGCCCATCATGTCTTCATCGTGGCTCAGGAATGGACAGTGCTCATGGTGCTCACAGCAGTATTGTTTGCAGTCTATCGACGCTACGTGGAGAGGCTGCCACGCTTGAAGCGAGGGTGGAAGCCCTCAATTGTACTGTTCTTCATCGGCGGATTGATGGTGACTGTCCTTGGCACCATGACATTCGATTATGCGCTAGAGGCCTTGAATGGAGTTGGAGGGCCTAATGGCTCGATTACGGCAGGAATTGCATCGGCTATCGTAATGCCCTTGTCAATTGGCGCACATGCAGAACTGTGGCTCACCGTCGGATATGAATTATTTTGGTGGTTACATTTGCTGATTCTGTTTGCATTTCTCATATATGTGCCGCAATCGAAGCACTTCCACCTGATAACTGCACCGATTAATCTCTGGCTGAAGCGTTCAGAGGAAGAGACAGGGAAGTTGAAAATGATCAATTTGGAAGACGAGGAGGCAGAATCATTCGGGGTTGGAGCAATCGAGCAATTCGAGCGGAAGCAGCTGCTTGATCTGTATGCCTGCGTGGAGTGCGGGCGCTGTACGAATGTGTGTCCTGCATCGCATACGGGCAAGCTTCTCTCTCCTATGCATCTCATCTCGAAGCTGCGTGATCACTTAACCGAGAAAGGGGCAGCCATAACTTCGACCAACCCGTGGGTACCAAGCTTGGCAGCACCTGGGTCGCTGCCGTTCCATCGCATGGCGGAGGAAGGTGTGCAGCAGGCCGAAGGTGCATTTGATGAGCCAGCGGCGCTGCAGCGATTTCCGCAAGGGATGCAGGGGACGATGGCTAAGCAGCAGGAGAGATGGCTGAGAAACATACCTGATGAGCAGCATCCGTCTGCTCAGTCAATCGATTTGATCGGTAATGTTATTACCGAGGAAGAACTATGGGCATGTACAACATGCCGCAACTGCGAGGATCAGTGTCCAGTCGGAAATGAGCATGTCGATAAAATTGTAGACATGAGGCGCTATCTGGTGCTGACACAAGGGCAAATGCCTGTGGACGGACAACGAGCGCTGCAAAATATTGAGCGTCAGGGCAACCCATGGGGGATCAGCCGCAATGACAGATTCAAATGGGCCGCAGAGTGGACGAAGGAAACAGGCATAACTGTGCCGACGGTTAAGGAGCGTCCAGATTTCGAGGTGCTGCTGTTCGTGGGAGCTATGGGTTCCTATGATATGCGTACACAGCACGTAACGAAGGCACTAATTCGTCTTTTCTATGCAGCTGATGTGGCATTTGCTGTTCTTGGCAATGAAGAGCGGAGCTCAGGAGATACCGCGCGGCGTATGGGCAATGAATTTTTGTTTCAGCAGATGTGCGCGGAGAATATTGCAACGTTCCACAAATATGGTGTCCGAAGGATCGTAACCGCTTGTCCGCATACGTATCACACATTGAAGAAAGAGTATCCGGATTTTGGGTTGGATTCAGAAGTGCAGGTATATCATCACACAGAATGGCTGTATCAGATGTGGCAGGCGGGGCGTATTCGCTTCGTTCATCCGGTTCACGAGAGCGTCGCTTGGCATGACTCCTGCTATTTGGCACGTTACAACGGGATTATTGACGTCCCTAGAGAACTGCTGCGTGCAGTGCCAGAATTAACGGTGCTTGAATTGGAACGAAGTGGGGCTAATGCGATGTGCTGCGGGGCAGGCGGTGGTCAGATGTGGATGGAGGAAACGTCTGGGACGCGCGTCAATGTGGCGCGGGTAGAGCAGGCGCTTCAGGTTCAGCCTTCTGTGATTGGGTCTGCATGTCCATATTGCCTCACGATGATGGAGGATGGTGTCAAGGCGAAAGAGCGAAGCGATGTGCGCAGTGCCGATATTGCTGAGCTGCTCGTCAAGTCTGTATGTGGAATCTAATGGGTTCAGGGAGGTGGAGTGAAGCACGGCATGCTTGTATAGCCGTTCTGCTACGCTGCGTTAGCTGGTTACCATACGAGGCTTGCTATGGTGGCCTGGGCAGCGTCTGAGAAGGAGTGAGGCATATAGAAGGACAAATTGCGGGGAAGTGTGTCCGTGCAAAAAAAGGCAGCTAGGCTATACCATGCACATGCAAAAGGAGGGATACCGAGGTGAAACGATGGAATGAGGTTCAACGGGCAGCTGTTATTGGCTCAGGGGTAATGGGAGCCGCCATCGCAGCTCATTTGGCGAATGCAGGCATACGATGTCTGTTATTAGATATCGTGCCAGAAGAGCTGACGGAGGACGAAGTGGAGGCAGGCAAGACTCTGGAGCATCCGGATGTCCGGAGCCGCCATGCTAATCAAGCGATTGCGCGATTGAAGAAGTCGAGCCCAGCACCGCTCTATATGGAAGCGTTCGCAGAGCGTATCATACCGGGTAATACAGCGGATCATTTGCAGGAACTTGCGCAGGTAGATTGGATTATTGAGGCGGTCACGGAACGAGTGGACGTGAAGCGCACGGTGCTGGCGCAAATAGAGCGCCACTGGCAAGAAGGGACGCTGATCAGCTCGAATACGTCAGGCATTTCCCTTGACTCCATGTTGGAAGGGCGATCAGAAGCATTTAGGCGTTCATTTGTCGGCACTCATTTCTTTAATCCGCCACGATACATGCATCTGGTGGAGCTTATACCGAATGCATTGACGGATCAGTCGGTATTAGAAGGGGCCAAGGAATGGTGTGAGCGCAGACTGGGCAAGGGAGTAGTCATTGCCAAAGATACGCCTAACTTCATTGCCAATCGAATTGGGACGTACGGCTTGGTGATCACGCTTCAAGAAATGGAACGGTACGGTCTTACCATCGAGGAGGTCGATGCCTTAACAGGGCCGATTATCGGGCGGCCGAAGAGTGCTACATTCCGAACGCTGGATATCGTCGGACTAGATACATTCCTCCATGTAGCGAACAATGTGGCTGAGCATGCTGAGACAGAAGCGGAGCGGAATGCGTTTGCTCTCCCGCCTTGGTTCAAAGAAATGGTAGGACGAGGCTGGCTAGGAGAGAAGAGCGGCCAAGGATTCTATCGCAAGGTACGCAGCGGTTCACCTGGAGAAGATCCGATCCATGCACTGCGTTGGCAGGATTGGACGTATGGGCCGAGGCAGCAGGTTGCTTCGGTGACGCTGCAGCAGGCGAAGCGGGAGAAGGGAACGGCATCCAAGCTGAGAGCTGCAATCAGCGGCCGTGACCAAGGTTCACAGTTCATCTGGAGCATGATGAAGCAGGTATTGTGCTATGCAGCTTCCAAGGTAGGGGAAATTGCAGATCATATCGAGGATATTGATAAAGCAATGCGATGGGGCTTCAATTGGGAGCTGGGCCCATTTGAATGCTGGGATGCGATTGGTCTTCGGGATAGTGTCGCACGCATGAGGGCGGAGGACACAGAAATTCCGGCCTGGGTGGAGGCATGGCTGGAACAAGGTCACGAGCGGTTCTATGAGCAGCGAAGCAGCGGATTGTTCTTCGCCGCGGCAGGAGAATGGCAGCAATCCGTAGAGAGTGAACAATCGATATTGCTTCGCTCTTTGAAGGAACAGGGAAGGACAATCGCACGCAATAGCGGTGCAAGTCTTATTGATGTCGGCGATGATGTGGCCTGTCTGGAATTCCATTCTCCGAACAATGCCATCGGGGAAGATATTTTATCCATGATCGAGAAGAGCGTAGATATCGTAGCGCGTGACTACCGAGGTCTTATTGTTGCGAATGAAGGACGCAACTTCTGCGTTGGGGCAAATGTGATGCTTCTGCTCGGCGAGGCTCAGGCCGAGGAATGGGACGAAATCGACTTCATTATCCGCCAATTCCAGCGAGCGATGATGAAGCTGAAGGGCTTGCAGCGACCCGTCGTTGCTGCACCGCACCGAATGACACTTGGCGGAGGTGTGGAGGCGTGCCTGCCGGCCGATATGATTGTGTTCAGTCCAGAGACATACTTCGGACTAGTGGAGACCGGAGTTGGACTGATTCCTGGTGGGGGAGGCTGCAAGGAAACGGCGATTGCGCTCTCACATCGGCTGCCGCATCCCGATGATGATCTGAACGCATCACTTGTGCGCGCATTCGAGACGATCGCCATGGCCAAAGTGTCGAACAGCGGTCATGATGCACTGCGACTCGCCTATGTACGATCCCAAGATCGTGTGCTATTCGCAGAGCAGCGCCGTATCTATGAAGCGAAGCAGGCCGTTCTTGCTATGGATTCGGCAGGGTATGTAGGGCAAGTGCAAGAGGCTGGTCGACCATCTATACGCGTAGCTGGACGGGAGGGCTTTGGCGTCCTGCAGTTAGCCGTATCCAATATGCTGGAGGGCGGCTACATAAGTGAGCACGATGCGTTAATTGCTCGCAAGCTCGCACGTGTACTTACAGGTGGAGACGTGCCTGCCAATCGCCTCGTATCTGAATCGCATCTGCTCGATTTGGAGCGGGAAGCTTTCTTATCTCTTTGCGGAGAACGGAAAACACAGCAGCGGATGCAGCACATGCTGAGCAAGGGGAAGCCGCTGCGCAATTAGGGCATATCGAGTTAGTCTGGCAAGCAGGGCCGGAGCAGTGGTTTGGATAGCAGCAAAGAAACAAAGAAGCAACCAGTAACGGAACAACAGAACAACAGAACAACAGAACAA
>NZ_MAIS01000266.1:0-896 GCF_001680695.1 Paenibacillus sp. KS1
TAAAGAGCTTACCTATGTGATCCCTGTTGTATCACACTGATATGATTGAGTATACCGTCCGACCATCACCACGCAGTTTCGCTCCAGCCGATTGCAATTGTGACGCTCCGCTGCCGTCCAAGAAAATGCCATGGACAAGTGTACCGCTGCCAATCTTTTGCTTTATGGCCGTCCGGAATTCCGAAGCAGTGCATGGCGTGTTTGTGACTACCATCCAAAGATTCAGAGACGATCCATATACTAGCGCTGTTCGGTATGTTTTGCCGGCCAGATTTTAAGAATAAAACAATCTCCATTGACGAGACCTTAGACTTTACTGCGAAGGAAAAAAGTGAACTGTTTGGGGACACCAAAACATTCCGCTCTACACGCGTAATCTCTATAAGCCAGTCATTAGTGAACGATCTACGTTACCATATGAATTGGCAAAATCAAAACAAGCTTGTATTGGTGGACGTATATCATCACGATCTTAATTTGGTACTATGTCGGGAAGACGGAAATTTCATGCCAAAATCATCACTCTTCAATGCGTTCTCAAGAATTCTGAAGCGTGCAGAATTAAAACCATTGCCAATACATTCTTTACGCCACACCCATGCCGTAATATTGCTAGAAAGCGGAGCCGATATGAAATATGTCCAAGAGCGGCTTGGACATGGAAGTATTCAGATAACTTCTGACGTGTACGCACACGTATCCAAAAAACTTGAGGCCATGAATATGGACAAGTTTGAGGATCACCTTAAAAACATTCTCGAATAAATTTGTGGGTGTTTTGTGGGTGCTATCTCCCCTATCCTCCCACGTCTCATTTCACCCACAAAAATAAAAAACCCCAGAAGCCTTGCGGCTCTAGGGTTTAAATGAATTAGTATAATGTCATGTATTGATCG
>NZ_MAIS01000091.1:0-24832 GCF_001680695.1 Paenibacillus sp. KS1
ATGCTAGAATTGCTTTTTTGATATTCATTTCATTTCCTCCTATTTATGAATATATGAGATATATTTCCATGCTAACATTGGATAATTAAGATTCAACTTAATAGATTCTGAATATAATTTAAGGAAAAAATCAGAAATGAAGGTGTATAAATATAACAATATCAACTCGCTCATTTGTGACATCATTTCTACCGAGAGCGTGATTGCCTATCATGTTGACAGTCAGAAGGCGGTTGCCAGTCTCCACCTTGCCGTGATTCAATATAGGTACACTTTTTACAGGCAAAGGAGCGGATAACATGGGATTTCAGACTGAGTTTAATTCGGTATGCAAATTTAAGACGGAGCAGGAGCTGTATGAGCTGCTGGAATATGGACGGGGCAAAATGACGAAGCAGGGCTTTCGAGTGTTTCCGACAGGGCAGAAGGTGATTGCCTATACACCAGATAATGTGGCCGTAGCTATCGTAAAGATTGTTGCTTCGATCGCGGAAATCAATTTCCAAGGGGATGAAGTAACCGAGGTGGAGATGGAGTTAATACGCAAGCTGAATGAGGATGAATCACGTATTCAGACTGCATTAGCGCATGAAATGTTTTTCGGAGATCCAAATCGCAAATAATTGTTCAGTAGAAGCCCTACATGCCGAGAGGTATGGGGGCTTCTTTGTATTTGGCTGCGTCTTCGCATACAGTGATGGACGTTTGTAGACGGTTCCTATAGGCAGTTAATGTTGAAATAACTGAACAATCCTACGAAACTGGGAGCCCGGGGGGTGAATTGGGCATTTTGCAAAAAAAAGAGCACCCCGATCGTCTTAAGCAACCGGAATGCCCTGCCTTACCGTTTTTATGCTATGCTTGCAGCGCCTGTTTGAATTGCTCAGTCAGGAGCGGCACGATTTCGAACAGGTCGCCCACGATGCCGTAATCGGCAATCTGGAAGATTGGCGCTTCCGGATCTTTGTTGATCGCGATAATGACGCGCGATTGGCTCATTCCCGCCAGATGCTGAATGGCGCCGCTAATGCCGCAGGCGATATACAGCTCCGGCGTGACGACCTTGCCCGTCTGTCCGATTTGCAGGGCGTAGTCGCAATAACCCGCATCGCAGGCACCGCGGGAAGCGCCAACAGCACCGCCAAGTAGAGAGGCGAGCTCCTCAAGCGGTTTGAATCCCTCGGCGCTGCGGACGCCTCGTCCTCCAGATATAATGATTTTCGCTTCACTCAAATCCATTTTGCCAACCGTATTTTGCACGACCTCGCGAATAACAGCGGATAGCGGCGGTTCAGGGTAAGCAATAGCCGTTACAGGCACTGTTCGGCCAGCTTCTGCTGCCGGAGGCTGAATGTTGTTCGGGCGTATGGTTACGATCCATGGTGCAGCAAGGAACTTCTTCTTCTCCATGGCCTTGCCTGCATAGATCGGGCGCGTGAATAATACCTCGCCGCTGCTGTCCACTTCAATTGCGATGATATCGGAAATTTGGCCGCTATGCAGGGAAGCAGCCAACTGCGGTGCCAAGTCTTTGCCCCAAGCGGTATGGCCGAAAAATACGCCATCCGGGTTGGCTGCTTGCACAACGGCTTGCAGCGCGGCAAAATAAGCCTCCGGATGATAATGAATGAGTGCAGTATGCTCCACAGTATAAATATGATCGACGCCGTAGGCCGCCAAGTCGCTGGAATAGCGGGTTGCATCCGCACCGATGATCACAGCGGCTACAGTGCCTCCATTGCCTGCGGCTGTGCGGGCTGCCCCAATCGCTTCATAGGACACTTGGCGAAGACTTCCACCCTTCGCTTCGGCTACGACAAGAATCGTTCTGGACATATCAATACGCCTCCTTGGAATATGAACTTACCGGATTCGTTGCATTCGATGAGAACTATACGACCTTAGCTTCCGTCCGCAGCAGTCGGAACAACTCTTGGACTTGAGCGGCTGGTTCCCCGGCGAGCAGCTTGCCGGCTTGGCGCTGCGGAGGCAGGAATAGCTCCGCTTGAGCTGTACGTGCTTCAACTGATACACCGAAGTCGTCGAGCGTAAGCTCACGGAAAGGCTTCTTCTTCGCCTTCATAATGCCTTGCAGCGAAGGATAGCGCGGATCATTCAAACCTTGCTGGGCGGTGAATAGGGCTGGAAGAGGTACCTCTACTACTTCTGTGTCTCCTTCGGCATCCCGGGAGCAGACGGCACGGGCATCCGCGATTTCAAGCTTCGTAATCGACGATACATGCGGAATGCCAAGCAGCTTAGCAAGTCTAACGGCCACTTGGCCGGAACCGTTGTCGACCGAGAAGTTGCCGCCAAGAATAAGATCGTAAGATTCTGTTCCGACAAATGCGTGCAAGGCATGCGCAACGGCATGCTCATCGCTACCGATTCGCTCATCCTTGAGCAGCACGGCTTCGTCAGCGCCCATGGCAAGTGCTGTTCGCAGCGCCTCAGATGTACGCTCGGGTCCTGCGGAGACGACGATAACCTTGCCGCCTTGGTCGTCGCGAATGCGAATCGCTTGCTCAACTGCATACTCAGCATAAGGATTAAGGACGAATTTGACTCCGTCTTCTGCAATTTTGCCTCCTTCGGTGATGATCTTTTCCTCCGTATCGAATGTTTGCTTGACTAATACGATGATATTCATCGTTCATTGCCCCTTTCGCTTTATTTAGTTTCAAAATATCTAAAGCGGACTTACAGAACAAGTGGACTGCCATGCAGGAGATTGGGTAGGAGTACAGCTCTGAGAAGGGGTATTACAACGTCGGTATTCATTTCCTATATGGCGATAACGTGATAGTGAATCCAAGATGAGACATGATCATATATCCAAGATGGGTCTTGGTAGTACAAGAATAAATAAGAACCTGACCTTAAGAACAGGGTGTAATCGGGAAATTAGAAGGGGAGAGCTAAGGCTCGAGTCCCTTTAGGAAAAAAGTGATCGTGCCATCCAGCTGTCCGACCAGAGAATACTTCTGCCCGGAAATGAGCCATGACGTCACGACTTCATCCATAGAACCGAATATGAGTAGACGGGTAAGCTTGACGTCAATATCGTCACGGAATACCTTTTCTTCAATGCCCTGCAATAAGATTCGTTCAATCAGAACAATATAGGGTTTTATAATTTTTCCGATTTCCTTGCGAAGCTCAAGGGAGCTTTGTCTCAGCTCGATTTGCGTGACGAACGCCAAATCCGGATTGCTCTCAAACTCGGAAAAATGGATTTTGCATACATTACGCAATGCTTCCTTGGCCCCGGTCGTTTCTTCGAGGCTTGCATGAAACTTAGCGATAAGCTCCCCAAGCTTCTCTTGAAACAAGGAAATCAGGATATCCTCCTTTCGTTTGAAGTATAGATAGATCGTGCCGTCAGCAACTCCGGCTGCTTTTGCAATTTTGGAAACTTGCGAGCGGTGAAACCCGTGTTCTGCAAAGACTTTGACCGCTGCTTCGAGAATTTGGGAATATTTTTCTTTTTTCTGACTTGTCATGGAATCACCTCGGTGCTAGAATATGGAATACAAATGAATGAATGCTCATTCAGTTTCTGCTGCTATCATAAATTAGAACTGAGATCATTGTCAATCATTGGATATAGATCTGGGTTAAGGCAGTAGAAAGGCACATGGTGACAAGGGGATGAAAACGCTTCCTGTAGGTAATTCATTCATTTGCAATACTGAGAAAGGGGATGGTTCCGATGCCGGGAGCGATTGTGCAGCTTGTCCTATTTTTGGCCGTTACGGGACTCGGCGTTTATTGGTTTGCCAAAGCGGTCTATCACCGGTTCTTGTATGTCAAACTCGGACAGCCGGTAAATTGGAGCGGACGGGTGAAGCACAATTTGCATGCATTTGCCGCCCAAGTGTTCGGGCAGACGAAACTGCTGAAGGATAAGAAAAGCGGCCTGATGCATATTGTCATCTTCTATGGTTTCATCATTTTACAAGTTGGCGCACTGGATATTATTTATAAAGGATTGTCGGGCAAACCGCTGCCCATTCCCGGGTACGAGGCATTCGAGCTGCTGCAGGAAGCAACCGTGACGTTGATACTCATTGCCATGGGGTATGCTGCCTATCGCAGATACGGTGAGAAACTAGGAAGGCTGAAGCGGGGCTGGAAGCCATCGATTGTCGTCTTCTTTATTTACGCTTTGATGTTGTCTGTCTTATTGACGATGGGATTCCATCGGTTAGCTGAAGGAGAAGGGGCATCGGGATACGCGCCGATATCTTCCCTTATAGCAGGTATTTTTACCGGCTTATCCCATGGGGTGGCTGAGGCGCTCTATATCGCATTCTGGTGGGCGCACTTGTTGATTTTGCTTGCGTTTCTTGTCTATGTGCCGCAGAGCAAGCATTTCCATCTACTGTCGGCTCCCGTCAACCTGCTGCTTCGGCGCACAGAGCCTGTCGGGCGGTTGAGCAAGCTTGACTTGGAAGATGAGGAAGCCGAATCGTTCGGTGTGGGCAAAGTGGAGGATTTTACACAGAAGCAGCTAGTGGATCTGTACGCATGCGTCGAATGCGGGCGCTGTACGAATGTATGTCCGGCTGCGAGTACAGGGAAATGGCTGTCGCCCATGCACATGATCGTCAAGCTGCGCGATCACCTGACAGAGAAAGGAGCGGCCATTACGTCTCGTTCACCATGGACTCCTGCCTTTGCATTCAAATCAACGGGTACTCACAGCATGAATCCAGAGGGGGCCGAGCTTGGAAAGTGGCACGGACAGGGGATAACCGATATTGCTTCGACGATGCAGGCGCAGGCAGCCACTTGGCAAATTGCACAACACCCCCCAGAGCAACTTGAGCTTATCGGCGATGTGATGTCCGAGGCTGAAATATGGGCTTGTACGACTTGCCGCAACTGTGAGGATCAATGTCCGGTCGGCAATGAACATGTCGACAAAATCGTCGATATGCGCCGTTATCTGGTGCTGACGCAAGGGAGCATGCCGCATGATGGGCAGCGGGCGCTGCAGAACATTGAGCGTCAGAGCAATCCGTGGGGCATTAGCCGCAGTGATCGTGTGAAATGGGTGAAGGAAGTTGATCCTGAAGGTGTGCTTCATGTACCAACCGTGAAGGAGAATCCGGAGTTTGATATCCTGCTGTTCGTCGGCTCCATGGGCTCTTATGATAATCGCAGCCGGAAGGTAACGCGGGCGCTTGTGCGCCTGATGAATGAAGCCGGCGTGAACTTTGCCATACTCGGCAATGAAGAGAAGAATTCGGGCGATACTCCGCGGCGCATGGGCAATGAATTTTTGTTCCAGCAGCTATGCGAGGAGAACATCGTCACTTTCCAAAAATATAATGTACGCAAAATTGTTACGGCTTGTCCCCATACGTACAACACGTTAAAGAATGAGTATCCCGAGTTTGGGCTGGAAGCCGAAGTACTCCATCACAGCGAGCTGCTTGATGAACTGATTCGCGCGGGAAGTCTTGTTCCGCAGTATGAGGTTGAGGAACGAATTACGTACCACGACTCCTGTTATCTTGGACGCTATAATGGCGTTTATGAACAACCGCGCAATATCCTGCGCGCGATACGCGGCGTAACCCTGCTTGAAATAGAGCGAAGCCGTGAGAATGGCATGTGCTGCGGAGCTGGCGGCGGCATGATGTGGATGGAAGAGACTGCAGGCAAGCGTGTCAATCTGGCGCGCACTGAGCAAGCACTGGCCACAAAGCCGACCGTAATTTCATCGGCATGCCCGTACTGCCTCACAATGATGGAGGACGGCACGAAACTGCTTGAAGCCGAGGAATCCGTTCAGACGCGCGACATCGCTGAAATTTTGGAACTAGCTGTGTTCGGGGCGGTTAAATTGGATGACAAGCAGCCGATATCGGTTTCATAAGACAGCCTTCAGTATAACCACAAGAAATGATTGTATTTTTTGAACAATGGTCAATAACTTCATTCTCTCACCATCAATGAACTACTCCATATATCAATCTTCTATAGAATCTGCAACCACAACAACAAGCAAAGTTCAGATATGTACCCTCAAGAGCAGCTTAACATCAAGCAGCGATCTGAACCGCAGCGGAGCATCGCACATCTCAGAAGTACACATTTCAAGCAATACACACCTCACGAAGTACACACTTACAAGTCCTGAAGCAGGAACATCTTACGAAGTGCACCCAGCACTTCTGAAGCAGGGAACATCTCAGAGTATCGTCATCAGCCAACAATTTCATATCTATTAAAGTCTTGAAGTCGTTCTTGTTGTTCTCATCATGTGACACAGACCATTACAAATTGGGAGGGAACTCGCATATGGTTCAACCGATTCAATGCGCCGCCGTTATCGGCTCTGGCGTAATGGGTGCGGCTATTGCCGCCCACTTGGCGGGCGCGGGCATTCGCTGCTTGTTGCTCGACCTTGTACCGAACCAGCTTACAGAAGCTGAATCTAAGAAAGGACTCACACTGGAGCATCCAGCTGTACGCAATCGTTTAGCTGCGGATGCGATCGCGCGCCTGAAGAAGACGAAGCCAGCACCGCTTTATAGTGAAGAGTTCGCGGGCAGAATTACACCGGGCAATCTCGAAGATGATCTGTCGAAGCTTGCAGACGTGGATTGGATTATTGAGGTCGTCGTCGAGAGACTGGATGTGAAGCGCGACCTACTGAAGCGAATCGAAGGAGTATGGAAGCCGGGAACGATCGTAACATCGAATACGTCGGGCATATCCATCAACGACATGGTTGCTTCGTGCGGAGAGTCATTTAAAAAGCACTTTTTAGGCACTCATTTTTTCAATCCTCCACGTTATATGAAGCTGCTTGAAATTATTCCGGGAGAGACGACAGATCCGGAAATTGTGTCCTACATGCATGAGTTCTGTGAGCGTCGCCTCGGCAAAGGCGTCGTTGTAGCCAAGGACACGCCGAACTTTAGCGCCAACCGAATCGGTACATTCGGACTGCTTATTACATTGCGAAATATGATGGAGCTTGGGTACACGGTAGAGGAAGTAGATGCTGTCACTGGACCTGCGCTTGGTCGCCCGAAGAGCGCAACGTTCCGTACACTTGATCTGGTTGGACTTGACACGTTCGTGCATGTAGCAGCGAATGTGCATGACCAGACAGCAGCGACAGTAGAGAAAGATGTATTCAGCGCGCCGGATGTTCTTACCCGGATGGTTGACTTAGGCTGGATAGGTGAGAAACAGGGCCAGGGCTTCTATAAGAAGGTAAAGACCGACTCTGGGAAGGTCATACAGGCACTGCGCTTTGACACGATGGACTACGAGCCGGTACGCAAAATCTCTTCCGCCTCCTTGGAAGCGTCAAAGTCTGCCAAGGGCGCAGCGAATAAAATCAAGGCGCTGCTCGGTACAAAGGATCGTTATTCCGAACTGGCATGGAACACGCTGAAGCCGGTGCTGCTCTATTCGGCGCACAAGCTGGGCGAAATCGCCGATTCGATTGTCGATATCGACAATGCGATGAAATGGGGCTTCAATTGGGAACTCGGGCCGTTCGAAGTATGGGACGCGATCGGCTTGGTGTCGGCTGCCAAACGCATGGAGGCAGAGGGCGACGTGCTGCCAGATTGGGTACGCGCGTGGATTGCTGAAGGACATACTCACTTCTATGAGAAGCGGGAGGCACAACAATTTTACGTTCATGGCGGGGAGTGGACTGAGCTGGAGTCGGCAGCGGAGCATATTTCGCTCAAGCAGCTCAAGCAGCAGAACAAGGTCGTGCTATCTAACCCGGGTGCTAGCTTGATTGACATCGGGGACGGCGTAGCTTGTCTGGAATTCCATTCGCCGAACAATGCCATCGGTGCGGATATTTTGACCATGATTCAGAAAAGCGTGGAGGAAGTTCGCCGTAATTACCGCGGACTCGTTGTGGCAAATGAAGGGCGTCATTTCTGCGTGGGCGCCAATGTCATGCTGCTTCTAATGGAGGCTCAGGAAGAGGAATGGGATGAAATTGATCTTATCATCCGCCAGTTCCAGACTACGATGCTGACGCTGAAGAGACTGGAGAAGCCTGTTGTAGCTGCACCGCATCAAATGACGCTTGGTGGTGGGGTAGAAGCGTGCCTGCCGGCAGACAAAATTATTTTCTCTGCGGAAACGTACTTCGGATTGGTCGAAACGGGCGTTGGCTTGATTCCAGCGGGCGGCGGCTGTAAAGAGATGGCCTTGCGCTCAAGCCAAATCGTCGGCCAAACGAATCCAGACCTGCAATCGTACATCAACAGCTATTTCGAAACAATTGCTATGGCGAAGGTATCGACAAGTGGACATGACACGAAGCGGCTCGGCTATATGGGGCCTAACGACTCCGTCGTTATCAACCCGGATCGCCGTATACATGAGGCGAAGATGGCCGTGCTGGAAATGGATCGGGCCGGATATGCGCCGAGAGAAGAGGAGCGCATCCGCGTCGTTGGTGAACCTGGCAAATCCGTACTGCAGCTGGCAGCCTATACGATGCACCTCGGCGGCTATATTTCGGATCATGACCGACTGATTGCCAATAAGCTGGCGCATGTGCTTGCGGGCGGCAACGTACCGGCGAACAGCTTGGTGAGCGAGCAATACATGCTCGATCTGGAACGTGAAGCTTTCTTAAGCCTGTGCGGCGAACCGAAGACGCAGGCGCGCATGCAGCACATGCTCTCCAAGGGCAAGCCGCTGCGCAATTAATATCCTTCCAAATTAGGAATGAGGGGAGATCGCAATGAAAGAAGCTGTCATTGTATCTATAGCGCGTACGCCGGTTGGCCGGGCGAAGAAGGGGAGTCTCGCGCAGACGAGAGCTGAGGATCTGGGGAGAACGGTACTGGAGGAAGTTGTTAGACGCGCACCAGGCTTGAACAAATCGGATATTGAGGACGTTATACTCGGCTGCGCAATGCCGGAAGGCGAGCAAGGCTTGAACATGGCACGAATCTTGTCGCTGTATGCAGGTTATCCGCAGGAGGTGCCTGCGGTTACGGTTAACCGGTTTTGTGCTTCTGGCCTGCAATCGATCGCATTTGCTGCAGAACGGATTATGGCCGGCTCTGCGGACACGATTGTTGCCGGCGGGGTAGAGAGCATGAGCGCGGTGCCAATGACCGGTTTCAAGCTTGCACCGCATCCGAAGCTGATCTCAGAAATGCCGGAAGTATACATGGGCATGGGATACACTGCGGAAAATGTTGCGAAGCGATTCGGCATTAGCCGTGAGGATCAGGATCAATTCGCTGCTAACAGTCATCGCAAGGCTGCGGCAGCCATCGCCGAAGGCAAATTCCGTGACGAGATTGTACCTGTCTCAACGGTACAGAGAGGGGGCGACAGCAATGGACGGCCTTGGGAAAAAGAACTGACCTTCGATATGGATGAATGCGTTCGGCCGGACACGACAGAAGAAGTGCTTGCGAAGCTGAAGCCTTCGTTCTCCGTGGGCGGCAGCGTCACGGCAGGCAATAGCTCGCCGATGAATGACGGCGCGGCAGCCTGTGTACTGATGAGCGCCGATAGAGCGAAGGAGCTTGGATTGAAGCCGCTTGCGGCCTTCCGCAGCTTCGCGTTGGCTGGCGTCGCGCCTGACATTATGGGCGTCGGACCTGTAGAAGCGATTCCGAAGGCGCTGCGCAAGGCCGGTATTACGCAGGATCAGGTCGATCTGTTTGAGCTGAATGAAGCATTCGCCTCGCAATGCCTGCATATCATTCGCCACTTAGGGCTGGATGAGAGCAAGGTGAATGTGAATGGCGGCGCGATTGCGCTCGGCCATCCGCTTGGCTGTACGGGATCGAAGCTGACGGCAACACTCTTGCATGAGCTTCGCCGACGTGGTGGCGGCTATGGTGTCGTATCCATGTGCATCGGTGGTGGAATGGGAGCTGCCGGAGTGTTCGAAGTGTTTGCTTAAACGCTGTGCGTAGACTTATTGCCTTGCATTGTTGTTCAGATTGATCAAATGATTCAAAGCCATTTATCCATTCTTAATCCACTTCGAAAGGAAGAAGATTACCATGACCATGTTGGAACTGAAAATCAAAGGCGGAAGCTTTGTCATTGATGACATCACTCCCGATGCGATTGTTACTCCGGAGGACTTCACCGAAGAACAGCGCATGATGGTGGATACAACACGTGATTTCGTAGAAGGAGAAGTGCTGCCGCACGACGAAGAATTGGAAAAATTGAATTACGATTTGACGGTTAAGCTGATGCGCAAGGCCGGGGAAATCGGGCTGCTTGGCGCAGATATTCCAGAGGAATACGGCGGTCTTGAGCTCGACAAGGTCAGCTCTACGCTGATCGGCGAAACGCTGACCAAAGCATCTGGCTTTGCGCTCTCGGTTGGCGCGCATGTGGGCATCGGAACACTGCCGATCGTGTTCTTCGGCTCACCGGAGCAGAAGGCCAAGTACTTGCCTGACCTGGCGACAGGCGCTAAAATCGCTGCTTATTGCCTGACGGAGCCGTCATCCGGATCAGACGCGCTTAGTGCGAAGTCGACAGCGAAGCTGTCTGAGGATGGCAGTCATTACGTGCTGAATGGCTCAAAAATTTTTATTACAAATGCAGGCTTCGCGGATATTTTTATCGTATATGCGAAGGTAGACGGCAAGGACTTCACGGCATTCATTGTTGAGAAGGGAATGGAAGGCTTCACGGTTGGGCCGGAAGAGAAGAAGATGGGCATCAAGAGTTCTTCCACTTGTCCGCTCTTCTTCGAGGACGTCAAGGTTCCAGTGGAGAATGTGCTTGGAGAGGTAGGCCGCGGACATGTCATTGCGTTCAATATTTTGAACATCGGCCGCTTCAAGCTGGGCGCGGGATGTCTCGGAGCAGCGAAGGAAGCGATCGAGCTGAGCGTGAAATATGCTGGCGAACGCAAACAGTTCGGCAAGGCGCTTACAGAATTTTCTCTGATCGGCAATAAGCTGGCGGATATGAACATCCGTACTTATGTAACGGAGTCGATGGTGTATCGGACTTCTGGCTTGGTGGACAATGTGCTGAAGGACATCGATTACAAGCAGCCGGATTCGGGGCAGTTAATGGCCAAGGCAATTGCTGAATATGCGCTTGAATGCTCCATTAATAAAGTGTTCGCTTCAGAGGTGCTTGATTTCGTAGCCGATGAAGGCGTACAAATTCACGGCGGCTACGGCTTTACGCAGGAGTATAAAATCGAGCGCATCTACCGCGACTCCCGCATTAACCGCATTTTCGAAGGAACGAATGAAATCAATAGATTGCTTATCCCAGGAACGCTGCTTAAGAGGGCCGCCAAGGGGGAATTGCCGCTCCTGCAGAAGGCGAAGGCACTCCAAGCCGATCTGATGTCTATCGTATCCATGCCGGAATCAGGTGGAGCGATGGAGCAGGAGGAACATCTCGTCCAGATGGCCAAGAAGATATTCCTTATGCTTGGTGGATTGGCGGCTCAGAAATACGGTACATCGCTTGAGCAGCATCAGGAAATCTTGAGCAACCTTGCTGATTTAATGATTGCTGTATATGCAATGGAAAGCACGCAGCTGCGCACTAGCAAGCTGATGGCGAAGTCCGGCGAAGCGAAAGCAAAACTTGCGATGCAGATGACAACCGTATACATGCATGAGGCATTCGCTGATATTGAACGAACAGCTAAGGAAACGCTGGCGGCAATGGAGTCAGGCGATGTCTTGCGCACGCAGCTGTCCATTCTGAAGAAGCTGGCGAAGAGCACGCCGATTGACGGCGTTGGCATCAAGCGTGAGATAGCGGAACGCGTGATTCAAGCGGAAAAATACGTGGTCTCGTAATACGCGGGAGCTCCCCGCGAGGAAGGGATGGTTAGGCATGCCATTGGAGAAGCCATGGCTCCGTCATTACCCGCAGGAAATTGACCCGACGTATGATTACCCGCGACAAAATGTCGCCCAATTCCTCATTGATGCAGCGCAAGAATATCCGACACGGCCTGCGCTCGAATTCATGGGGAAGCAGCTGAGCTATGAGCGGCTGCTTGAAGAATGCTGCCGATTCGCAAACGCGCTTGTGCGGCTTGGGATCGGCAGGCAAGAACGAGTGGCAAATATGCTGCCCAACTGTCCACAGACCGTTATTGCGTATTACGGTACGTTAATGGCTGGTTGCATAGCTGTACTGACGAATCCGCTTTATAAGGAGCGGGAACTGGCAATCCAGCTAGCCGATTCCGGTGCGGCTGCGATCATAACTCTTGATGTATTATATCCGCGTGTGCGTGCCGCTCAGGCACGCACAACGCTTCGGCACGCGATCATAACCTCAATTAAGGATTACTTGCCCTTTCCGAAAAACGTGCTGTTTGCCTTTAAGATGAAGAAAAATGTTCAGGCGGCAGGGATCACTTATGATGATCAGGTTCATGCCTTCGCTCCGCTGCTCAAAAGCGTTCCGCCAAAATTTATGTGCGCCGAGATCGATGGAGAACATGATCTGGCATTGCTGCAGTATACGGGAGGGACGACAAGCACCCCTAAAGGGGTGATGCTGACTCATCAGAACTTGGTTGCCAATACGATGCAATCAGCTTCATGGTTCTATAAGGTGAAGCGCGGAGAAGAAATCTTCTTGGGAGCGCTTCCATTTTTCCATGTGTTTGGAATGACCATTTTGATGAATCTGTGTACGTTATGCCGGGGGATGAACGTGCTTGTGCCGAAATTCGAACCCTCTGAGATGCTGCGCATTATTCATAAGCTGCGCCCGACCGTGTTCCCAGGGGCACCGACGATGTACATTTCGCTCATTAATCATCCTGACACGGATCGTTATGACCTATCTTCCATCCACACGTGCATTAGCGGTGCTGCTTCGCTGCCGCTTGAGGTGCAGGAGAAGTTCGAGGCGATAACAGGCTGCGTGCTTATCGAAGGGTACGGCTTGACGGAAGCATCGCCGATTACGCATGCGAACCTGCTCTGGGGCAAGCGCAAAAACGGCTCTATTGGCATTCCATTCCCCGATACGGAGGCGAAGATTGTTGATTCCTACACGGGAGAAGAGTTGCCACAGGGCGAGGTAGGGGAACTAGTTGTCCGCGGGCCACAAGTAATGAAGGGGTATTGGAACAAGCCGGAGGAGACCGTAACGGCGCTTCGGGATGGCTGGCTGTATACAGGGGATCTGGGCAGGCAGGATGAGGATGGCTTTTTCTCCATCATAGATCGAAAAAAAGATTTGATCATTGCCGGCGGGTTCAATATTTATCCGCGGGAAGTGGAGGAAGTGCTGTACGAGCATCCTTGCGTGAAAGAAGCCGTCGTAGTCGGTGTGCCCGACTCCTACCGAGGAGAGACGGTCAAGGCATATATTGTGACTCGCACAGGTACCCAAGTGACCCAAGAGGAGTTAAATGTCTGGTGCCGCGAGCGGATGGCCTCCTTCAAGGTACCGCGCCAATACGAATTTCGCAGTGAGCTGCCGAAGACGATTGCAGGCAAGGTGCTGCGCCGCATGCTTCTGGAAGAGGAAGAATTACTGGTGAAAAAGTAAAAAAGCAAAAAAAGCGAATAAGCAATTAAGCGAAAAGCAGTAGAACCACTAGCAGGCATAAGGTTGAATACGAAAGCGATCGGAGGCGGAGATTTTTATGGCAGAACAGGCCGCATCCCCAGTAGCTATTGCCAGTGAGCGACTTGATCAATTGTATGCGCAAGCGAAGGGAACCTTCTGGGATTACCTTGGCTGCGAGACGATAACGGCAGAGCCGGGGCATGTCGTTCTGAAACTTGATGCTGAACCCCATCATTTGAACGTCATTGGCATCGTTCATGGAGGGGTACTGTCCTCCCTATTGGATAACGCTATGGGATTGGCTACGATGCTGGCTCGTCCTGATGAACATACCGTTACGTCCAACTTGAACGTCAACTTCGTTGCGCCGCTGCATACCGGAGAAATTCGAGTTACGGCGGAAATCGTGCATGAAACGCGCCGTTCAATTACGTGCACAGGACGAGTAACGGATGCAGATGGCAAGCTCGGTTCCCTTGCGCTGGCGACATTCCGGGTGATATAACCATGTAATAGGTAACGGTAACTTCATAAAGCAAGCCCCTGTACCAATCGGTCAGGGGTTTTTGCATTGTTAGGCAGGTTAGGAGTGTTGGCGCAAATTTAGTGATGAGGAGAGACGGCACTCGGTACATCCGCAACTACGAATATCTCTTAGCCTAGTTCGATTAAGCGCAGGATAGTAAGGTTATGCTAGAAGGAGAGAATGCCTATCAGGCAGGGTAGAAGTAGGGCCTATACGGCGATAGAAGTGGAGAGGGGTCCGAAGTATGCTGGTTCGATTCGGATACGTGGCGATGTCCGTCACGGTGGCGAATGCTTCGCCGTCGCGCACGATGACATTCACATCATTTTGTAAACTGGAAGATCGTGCTGCGGCGTTGCGCAAGGCGGAACGCATAGCGGAAGAAAATTTGCATAATACATTGCGGCTCTTGAAGCACAATCGTGCGCATGACATTCAACTGTACCGCTTCTCTTCGAAGCTAATCCCGTTGGCTACACATCCCGAACTAAGCGACTGGGATCCATTCCCGGCCTTGCAGGAGGCATTTCAGGCAATTGGACAATATGTTAATGAGCATCATATGCGCGTGTCATTCCATCCCGATCACTTTACCGTCCTGAGTACGCCGCGCGAAGATGTGCTCATCAAGTCTGTAAAGGATCTGGAGCATCATGTTCGGATGTTCAAGGCCATGGGAGTGGATGCTCGTGCGAAGAACAACATTCATGTCGGCGGGGCATATGGAAATAAGAAGATCGCGGGAGAGCGATTCATAGAGAACTTCAAGACATTGTCTGAAGAGGTACAGAAGCGCATGACACTGGAGAACGACGACAAAACCTTCAATGCGGTAGAGACACTTCATATAAGCGAGCAGCTTGGTGTTCCGATGGTACTGGATATTCACCATCAGTGGGTGAATCATGAAGAGGAATCGTTGGATGAGCTGTGGCCGCGCATATTGAAGACATGGCAGACGCCATTTGGGCAGGCGGACGCAGCGCCGGACGATCCCCTCCCACCTAAAATCCATGTATCCAGTCCGAAGAGCGCTTCCGATATACGTGGCCATGCCGATTATGTGGAAGTGAAGCCCCTACTCGCCTTCCTCAGGGCGATTGCTCCCTATACGGAGCGCATCGATGTCATGCTGGAAGCGAAGCAGAAGGACGGGGCATTATTTCAATTGATGCGGGATCTTGTCCCTTATACGGCGGAAGGGGTTACGATTCTCGACCAAGCGAGCGTGCGAATTGATCCGTAGCTCTTAGCGATGAGATCCACTTGCTACTTGAAAATCAAGCAAAAATAGGATACGTTGAAAAAAGAGCTTTTCCGCAACAGCCAAAAGGGACATGCATAGTTCATGAAACCAAATTTGATGATGCGAAATGGCGAGAGGAGGAAATTTAGCAATGTCTCAATTATTAGCAGGTAAAAATATCGTGGTTATGGGTGTCGCGAACGATCGCAGCATCGCATGGGCCATCGCGCAATCACTCGCCGCACAAGGCGCAAGATTGGCATTTACATACGAGAGCGAACGTGTAGAAGCGCGTGTACGCAAGTTGGCAGAGACGATTCCAAACGCCATCATTCTTCCGTGCAACGTTACAGTAGATGAAGAGATCGATCAATTGGCAGATAGACTTCGTGAAGAATTCGGTACACTGCATGGTCTTGTGCACAGTATCGCATTTGCGAAAACAGAAGAATTGACAGGACTGTATGCAGATACGTCCCGTGCAGGCTTTGCGCTTGCGCAAGACATCAGCGCATACTCTCTCGTAGCTGTAGCACAGCGCTTGCATCCGCTCATGACAGAAGGCGGAAGCATTATGACGATGACATACCTCGGCGCAGAACGCGCGATGAAGAACTACAATGTCATGGGTGTAGCGAAGGCTGCGCTTGAGGCTTCTGTTCGCTACTTGGCGGCAGATCTGGGACAGTTCAACATTCGCGTCAATGCGATCTCCGCAGGTCCGATCCGTACGCTTGCTGCGAAGGGCATCAGCGACTTCAACTCGATCTTGAAGCAGGTTGAAGAGAAGGCTCCACTGCGCCGCACGACAGACACGGCGGAAGTTGGCGATACTGCAATGTTCCTCATGAGCCACTTCTCACGCGGCATTACAGGTGAAGTGATCTACGTGGACAGCGGCTTCCACATTGTCGGCGTGTAACACTCGACTTCCATATCCGCCTTGCCTGGCAGCCGCCTGAATTGGTAGCTGCCTGCGGGCGGATTTTTATTTATCCGGGTGGCGGGCAATCTCATACCACTCAGTAATAGGGGCTTACTATGTGAGGAGAAAGTAGGAGCATCCAAATGGCAGCAACCATTATATTTCTTGTTCTTATTGGCCTAATTGCAGCAACGTTCGGCAGTCTTGTCGGACTGGGCGGCGGTATTATCATCGTACCGGGGCTGATTTTTTTCGGGCCGCATTTGCTAGGAGAAGCGATATCCTCCCAGACAGCGGTGGGAACTTCATTAGCGGTGCTTATTTTTACAGCGCTTTCCTCCACACTTGCCTATATGAAGGTGAAGCGGGTGGATTGGCGAAGCGGTGCGATTTATTTTATAACGAGCGGGCCTGCTTCTATGCTGGGTGCGGCGTTAACGGAGTATTTCAAGGACAATGTATTTAACTTGGTGTTCGGGTTCTTCATGCTCGGGATGGCAATTCTGATGATCGTGAAGGAACGGCTGAAGCCGGTGAATATCACATGGCGAGGCACACGTACGTATGTAGATCTCTCTGGTCAAGCGACCGAATATGGATACAGCGTTGTGCCGATGCTGTTTATTGGATTTGCAGTCGGCTTCATCTCAGGGCTGTTCGGGATCGGGGGAGGCTCGTTGTTCGTTCCGCTTATGGTGCTGTTATTTCGTTATCCGCCGCATGTCGCTTCAGCCACATCCATGTTTGTCATTTTTCTATCCTCCATTCTCGGAACTACGGTTCATGCCTGGAATGGATCGGTCGATTGGATGCTGGTAGCGGTACTGGCTCCAAGCGCTTGGATCGGCGGAAGATTAGGGGCTGCAATTGCGAATCGAATGTCTGGCAAAGGGCTGTTGCTTGTCCTCCGAATTACCCTGTTCGTACTGGCAATTCGCATGATTGTGAGTGGATTTGCAGGCTCATGAACATTTTACATAGGCTAGGATATTCGAACGAAACTTATAACTGATTACTACGTATATTGGAAGAAAAGGAAGCAATTTTTAATAGAAAGTAGCGTGAAGCCTTGAATACTTCAGATAAAACTCCACACGTGGTCACCAGTAAAAGTTATACAGCGGTAGCGGTCAACTGTGCGGCTAAGACAGGTGAATGGATCAAGAGTAAATTAGGGCAGTACATATCGCTCAATATAAAATCATCTATGCACGATCTCGTTACCGAAATTGACAAAGGAGCCGAGCAGATGATTCGTCGTCTGCTGTTGACTCATTTTCCGCAGCATGCCGTTCTCGGTGAAGAATCGGTAGATCCTGGCAAGGATGCAGCCAAGCGGGCGTTGGAGAACGCACTGCAGGAGGAATATGTATGGATCATCGATCCGCTTGATGGTACCACGAACTATGTTCACGGGTTCCCATTCTACTCCGTTTCTATTGCTTTGGCGCATAAGGGAGAAGTCATTGTTGGGATTGTGTACGATCCGATGAGAGACGAACTATTCGTCGCAGAGAAGGGCAAGGGGGCCTATGTGCACGGAAGCCGAATGCAGGTGGCGCCTGAGCAGCAGCTTGGAGCCAGCTTGATTGGAAGCGGATTCCCCACGGAGCGCGAGCGTGCGCTGCCTGCGAATCTGGCGGGAATTACTGCACTTGCGCCGCAGGTTCGCAACATCCGTACCGCAGGCTCAGCTGCTCTCCATATGGCCTATGTGGCGGCAGGCCGCTTGACAGGGTTCTGGGAACTCAACCTGAATGCTTGGGATTTGGCGGCAGGAAGCTTGCTGATCACGGAATCTGGTGGCAAGGTGACAGATACGTATGGCAAGCCCTATCATTTGGGCGTGCGTGATGTCGTTGCTTCGAACGGACATATCCACGGCTCCTTCATTGAAGCGCTAAGAGATGCGAAAGCTCAAGGGTAGAGAATAGCATTCAAGCTCATACTAGTGGAAGCATATGTTTGAGGGAGGTGTTCCTGTGGTTGAACGGGACAAGGATTCACAAGAACGACTGGAAGCGGAGCTGCATGAGCGTCTGACGGCTGGGGAGATGGAGTCCGAAGAGCCAAGTGAGGCTGTGCGACGGCGGATAGCGCCGCGGACCGAAATCCGTATTCAGACGACGCTGGATCCAATCGTGGAAGAGACGAATCGGTATCGCTCTATCGCTGAGGAAGTAGACGACCGTTATGACCAATATATGAAGCGCGCTAAGCGCGATGGAGAGTCCCGGACATAGTCCGGGATTTTTTTGTGTACCAAAACCATTGCCCGAAGTGAGTCATCTTACTATCGAAATTCATTTTGATGGAGGTTGTTGTTGAAATGACTTGCTTTTCGCAAGTGTATTTATTATCTATTTTTTTCATTTCTGTATAAAAAAACTATTTTAATGGGTTGTGCATCTTATTATCGAAATTGACTTCAAATGAAGGAGGAACGATAATCATGAGATCAAATAAAAAACTGCTTGCAGCAATAACTGCATTCAGCATGCTCTTCGCTCCGCTCAGTACAGCGTGGACAGCGGAGACAGCTTTAGCTAAAGAAAGCACGAATAAGGGCATCAGAAATAATGGGCAAGTGGAAATAGCGATAGCTGATCTGGACGCTGCTTTGTTGCAAAAGACCCAGATGGCAATGAAGCAACTTGCAGGCAAGGAAGTCGAATTGGAAGCAGTCTCGGAATCCGAAGGAACGACGTAATATCATATTTTCCGTTTCCAAAACTATTTAGGGCCTCCATGCATCATAGTGGTGACCGAAGGGGGAGGAACTATGGATCAGAAGATGCTGATTGTCCGCGCGCAGCAGGGCGATACACACAGCTTTGCACTAGCGGTACAGCAAATTCAAGACCGATCGTACCGAATCGCATATAGTTATCTACACGATGAGGCCGCCAGTATGGACGCAGTATGCGATGCTGTGGAGAAGGCCCTTATTCATATACAGAAATTGAAAGACCCCGAAAAATTCAACACTTGGTTCACTCGGATTGTCATCAATCAGTGCAAAACCTATTTGCGTAAAAATAAATCGATAGTCTACATAGAGGACGAAGAGGTTATGGGAGTCGCAAAGCGTCCGCCGACGGACGAGATGCTGGATTTTCAGGCTCTTATGGAGCAGCAGCCGCCAATGACGCGGATGCTCATCCAATTGAAGTATGTACAAGGATACACGCTAGAAGAAATTGCAGAGATGACGGATATGCCGCTGGGCACGGTTAAAACGAAAATATATAACACAATTAAATTGTTTAAAAAGCAAATGATGCCAGAAATGAAGGAGGCTAGATGCTGATGGAATTTAGGGATGAGGAGATCGAAGCAATGTTCGCAAAATTGCCCGAAGTGCCTATTCCACCTAATCTGTCTCAACGGATTGCGGAGCGGATCGAAAATATGGATCGCCGCCGCCATCGGACGAAGATTGTACAGCGCAGCATAGGAACGGTTGCGGCCGGCGTTTTGCTGTTCTCTGGCTCGATCATGTTTGTGCCTTCCTTTGCCGCGTATGCGAAGCAAATCCCCGGACTGGAGGCCGCAGTCAAGTGGCTGGAGGGGGCGGGCAGCTTTATGGGTATCCGCAATGCCAAGGAGCATGGTTACATTCCGGTGCAGACCTATCGTACGAAGTGGGGAGAGCGGGAGGTTAGCGTCGACAATTTGTATTTGGAAGATGATCGTCTGTTCGTTACGGTTACAATCAAGGGCGAGGATATTGCCGAGGCGCAGCGTTCCCGCCGATTGTATGACGATTTCGAGGATTATACGGCTACGCTCCCTGAATTTGATGAACACCGATTCTCAGATGGAAGTAATCATACGACTTCTTATCTTATTGAATCCGTGGATGAGGCGCGTAAACAGGCTAAGGCAAAAGTGGATGGTATTGTTACTTGGACACATGACATTCCTTTGCTTCCAGAATACGTCGAGCAGTTGAAACGAGAAGATAAGGATCGGAAAATAACGATCCGGCTTACAAAAATTAAACGCAATGACGAATACAAAAACATTTATTCCGAATCCGAGGATATTCAGGTTCCGCTCGGTATCAATAATATAAAGCCAACTCGCGTGGTCAATCTGGAGCGGACGGCAGAGCAGGCAGACTCGATTGTGCAGCAGTTTGCTCTTAAGGGTATTACGATCTCTCCTACCCGTATGCTGCTTGAGGCTCGAACTCGAATTCAAGATGAAGGAAAGGCAGATCTGCATCCGGGTGACGATTGGAATGAGATTGTCCGAGAGAATCTTATTCTGAAAGATGAAACTGGTAAAGTGTATCCGATTCGACAATCTTCAGGATTCAATGATTTGGTGAATGGGGTCAGCCGCAACCAGTGGGAGTTTGTCCCGTCTGTCTATTTCGAGAACAAGCCGAAGCGCATGACTCTGGAATTGAAGAGATTGTATGTGACTCAAGCCCGGCCCAATCATACGTTCCGTCTTCGCACGGATGATAGATATCCAAAGAAGATCCAATACCAGGGCAAGGATATAACGATATTAGGCACGGAGTATGATAATAAGGGAATCCTCCATCTCAAGGTTCAGCCAGATCAAGCGGGAAACAACCCATTTCAGAGCGCATTATTGACGTATGAGCCCTATTACTTGAAGCTCCAGGGATCAGGATCGAACGAGACTTGGAAGCAATATGACTTGAAGCTGGATACACCAGAGACGAGAGCTATCCCAATGACTGGCAAGCAATTAAACGAAAAATATGAAAGAAATATTACGTTCAATTGGGTATTGGGAACGATTTTTGAGGATAAAGATAAGTGGGGGCAGGAGAATACCAAGCAAGATGTTTATGATATTGCGATTATGGCTCCGAAATTGGACGAATATGAGATATCGATACGAAGATACAATGAGCCGGTAGAGGTCAATCAGAAGATTGAGTTTACGATCCCGCCGCTCGCAGAAGAACACAATCAGGTAGGCAGCTTGACGGAGCCGAAGCATGGCAAGACGGTGAACGACCTCGATTCTCCCTTGTTAGAGCGCATCAAGCAGGCAGTACGAGAAGTTGCTGGTCGTGACATTGATCTGTATGGAGTCGAGGAATACCGTGGATCAACTTATCATGATGTTACCGTCTATAGTAAGGATAACAAGGGCTATGCCGCTCTTGATGTGAAGCGGGGAACTTTCGATGTGAACATCTCTATGAACTACGCTGATCTGCCAGATAAGATGAAGCGGATTGTTGAAGCACAAACAGGACTGGACGAAAAACAGTTAGCTGCTCGTATTCAGGATATTACTCGGGCAAAGACAAGGGTTGATCGGGATGTGCATACCTGGATGAAAGGAAAAGATATCGCCATCGAGATGGAGGGAGAACGAGTCCTCAGCATGTCTTATGACATTCCGGTGGATCAAGTAAGTGCTAAGGCGCTTGAGTCGGCGAAGAAAGCTTCCCTCATCGTGAGAGGGAAAGTAACTCCGATGGCGTATGCGAGCCGTACTTATCACTATGACAGCCTTACTGGCATTGCGAAGGATGATTACCATTTAGAGGCTCAGAAGCATGACTTGTCTATGCAGGTAGGCTATCACTCTGGACGCATACTGTCAGTTTCAGATTCTGATATTTTGGAAACGGGGACAGATGCAACCGAGGCCCTCTTCGACCAATTCTCGAATAAGCAGGTACTCGACGCAGCGGCGCCAGACGTGAAAAAGCTGTTCGGGATTAATTTAAACGGGTATTCAGTTGAGCGATATAACGGTCAAAACTGGTATATATTTAAAAAGGAAGGCAGCTTGACGATTGAAGGGCAAATGAATCGTTATTTGAAGTTCTATTATATGGATATTGTTGGTATGAACGATATAAATTTAAATTAGACAAGAGAAAAAAAGGTTAGAAAAGCTGACCCGCGAAGCAGAATTCGCTTTGTGGGTCAGCTTTCTGTGTTCATAGGGGTAGTCAGGCATGTAGAAAAAGAAATCCTAATTGTAGAGCTCCCTGCGTACATATCAAAAAGGTGGTGTTTAGGTACAGCCGACATGAGCTATTACGGGCCAGGTTTCTTAGTTGGAGCGGGGGGATGCGGTTGATTGGCTTTCTGATATGGGTGTTAAGCTGGGTGTGCCTGTTCTGGATATGGGGCGAGGCATCAGCGCGCAAGGGGAAGCAGATTGGTTGTTTATGGGCGCTTGTTGTCTTCCTGCTTGGTCCGGTAGGGATAATTCTCTACCTCATCTTGCGCAACTATGATTAGGGAGAGTTTATCTTTTATCTAAGAATCATTGGGGCAAAGTTTGAATACGGCCAGAAAAAAAGGAACTGACTCTCTGCATAACTGGATGCAGTGAGGACAGTTCCTTTTGTTTTGCCGGTGCGCCTATGTTGCTTGTGCAGTTGGCGCTGTCTTCGTATAGGTGATAGCTTGGCTGCCCATTTGCTCCCATCCACGCTTGAAGGCGGCGCGCGTGATACGATCGCGGCGACCAAGCGGATCATGCACGTATACATATTGCTCGTCATAGCCGATCACGAGCAAGGAGTGCTCATAGTAGGTCACTTGGATTGGCCCATCAGCAGTATTCCACGTTACCCAAGCGTTAGCGGGAACAGAATCGTACAGTGTCGTATGGATTACCCATACTGGCGTTCCTTGTCCAACCGTCCATAACAGATGATCCAGGGAGGTGCCGGTCATATCAATGATTCGTCCCGGCAAATACTTCTCCGCAACCGCTGCTATCGGCTCATGATACACCCCGAGACCAGGATTGGCGAACGTGTACATATCACCGACGAATCCGCGATGCGGATTGCCGAAATAAATGCCGCCATTCTTCTTCTCATAAGGCGTTGTATCTTTACGGATATTCTTCGCAAGCTCCATCTTGTCTACCTTCTGACCTGCGGATTGCAAGAGCATAGCAAGCGCAGTCACTTCACAGCCGCGCGGCAGCTCAGGGAGCTGCAAAATAAGCGGTGCTCCATTCAAGCGGATCGATTTCGGCGCAGGCTTCTTCGGATCCCACATCACATGCTGACCGCGGTAGGTGACTCTGCGTCCGGGAACCTGCTTCGCGTAATTGACAGCATCCTCCCAGCTATGGAACAACGCTGCATAGCTGGTTCCCATCTTGACTGCATACGAACCGAAGGCATCGTAGGCTAGATAGGAGGACAATTCCTCTCTCCACTCGTTCCACTTCTCTTGTTTAGGCGCTTTCTGTGTCGTGGTCAGCGCGATAACGCCGTCGCTGCTGTAAATATGCCGACCAAACGCTTTACTAGCCGGTCGAAGCGGGACGTAGGTAACTCCGTCCTTCTGGACAGGTAATGTGTTGACAGAGACTGCGGATTTGCTGCCGGATGGGGTCGCGATACTAACCTTGCCTGCCTCGAGCGAATACGTAATCTTTGCGTCGTCTCTTGATAACGTAAGGGTGCGGCCACTCTTATCGACAGCCAGCTCTGCGTCAAGCTTGTCCGCCAAGAAGCGGGCAGGTACAAGTGTCTCTCCCTTCTCTTGATAAGGAGCAGCCTTCGGCTCGGACTCTGCAAGCGGCACCAGATAGCGGCCTACCCTTGCAGTGTTGCTGTACAGCAACAGAACAATGTCATCCGAAGGCGGCCCGAAGGAGAAGGATAGGGAACCTTCCTTGAGCTTAGAGAGAATAAAATTTTGAAAGGGAAATGCACATAAAGCTAGCAATATAAGAAACAGCAGCCATCGATTCAGCTGCCTGACGATTCGCGGCAAAGTTTATACCCTCCTCAGACATACTCCCTTCTTATATCGGCAATGTACCGAGGTTTCATTAGGTACTAAATTTTTTACCCCATTTATCCAATAAATGAACCTTTTATAGAAGATAGTTGTTAATCTAGTAGTGCATGTTCAAGGGGAGCAGCAACTAGCGATGTGTAGGAAAGGTGGAGAACCTGTTGACGGACAGGGAATTTTTCGAACGATACAACAGAGATGTATACAGGACCTGCTACTATATGCTGCGCAATGCCTCGGATGCGGAAGACGTCTGCCAGGAGGTGTTTATGAAGGCGCTCACGTCGGGATGGGAGCAGGTGGAGTTTCTCAAGACGTGGCTCATGCGAATTACGGTCAATCATTGCCTGAATCACTTGCGCAGGAGTAAGTCGAGATGGATGAAGGAGAAGATGCTGCTCTTGTTCCAACGGGAGCAGGTGGAGCCTTCAGTCCTAACTGTAGTCGAACAAAAGGAATCGGAGGACGAGTGGAAGCGGCGCCTCGCGAAGCTGCCTGACAAAATCCGCATCGTCATCACCCTGAAGTATACGAATGATCTGCCGCTTGCCGACATCGCGGAGATTCTGGATATTCCGGTGGGGACCGTGAAATCCCGGTTGAACCGGGGATTGAAGATGATGAGAGTCATATTGGACGAGCTGGACGATGATTTGAAGCTGCCGGATGAGCAATCAGTCAAGCGGAACAGCAGCTTGGGAAGAAAGGAAGGTGAGGAACTTGGAGAAAAAAACAAACGAAGTAACGAATCTTTCTCAGCAGCTGGGCGATGATGGCAGCCATTCCTACCCGGACTTCGAGGCGATGTG
>NZ_MAIS01000338.1:0-342 GCF_001680695.1 Paenibacillus sp. KS1
CTCTATATCATCTACACATCCGGAACGACGGGCAATCCGAAAGGGGTCATGCTGGAGCACGGCAACATGGTCAACCTGCTGCATTATCAGCAAAAAGGCACGAACATTCCGATGCCTTCGCGGATTTTGCAATATGCGTCCGGCAGCTTCGATGTATGCTATCAGGAAATGTTCTCTGCGCTCCTGTTCGGCGGAAGCTTGTATATGGTCGACAATGAGATGCGCAAGGATCCGGTGCGCTTGTTCCAGGAAATCGAAAAGCATGAAATCGACGTGTTGTTCATTCCAGTGGCGTTCCTGAAATTCATCTTCGCCGAGCCGGAGTGGGCCGAAGCATTCCCG
>NZ_MAIS01000373.1:0-258 GCF_001680695.1 Paenibacillus sp. KS1
CTTCTTATCTTATGTATTACAACGACAATACTTTGTTCTATATTATCATATCATTTAATTGAAAAGAAATGTATCAATTGGGCAAAACAAAGAACAACAAAGTTCAAAAAAAAGGTGTGATACTTGCAGCATCTGAAATTGTTGTTAAATGATTATGTGAACTGGTACAATAAACACCGGATTCACGGAACACTAAGCTATATGAGACCAGTTGATTACAGAAAATTAGCCCTTAAAAAAGTTGTCTAGTTTAGTGTT
>NZ_MAIS01000252.1:0-1122 GCF_001680695.1 Paenibacillus sp. KS1
CAATTCACCGCCACATCCCGCCGCTGTATATGGGCACATTCATGCGCCAATATGTATTGAAGTTGATCCTCTTGCAGTGTGACGAGCAAACTTGGCGAAATGAGAATCGCTGGCTTGCTATAGCCAACAACGGCAGGCCCGGGAATAAGCTCGCTAGCGATAAAGTTCACATCACGCTTTACGCCCATTAGCCGCTTCGTTTCACGAAACACTGTCGTTAAAAAAGGCGTTTCAATTTTTTGGGCCGCATGTAAGGCTCGCTTCAATCGAAGTTGGTCGAAGACAGTCTTCGCAGCAAAAAGCAGGATACCCAAAAGCCAAACCGACATCAGCATATTGATGAAACCCAGTTGCTTGAACCCACTCCACCAGAAGCGTATGTTCCATACAGTACCAGATTCATGAGACGAATCCGATATTTCTACACTCCCTCTTAAGAGGTTGCTTTTCTCCGAATCAATAGAATTCTCTGCTTGAGCTGCCGCTTCGCTCTTTTCACCTGGCCTTCTCCACAAATTGTGCCAAGCTGATGTATTTTGAGTTTGTTGCTTAGTTTCTGGAACTATGGTCTCCAATGAAAAAACATTGTATAGGCTAAGTGAAGACTCCGGTGCCCAAGGCAGCAGCAATCGAATCGCCACAGGGATCCACAGCAGGTACTTCCATCTGACTTCAAGCTTGTTTCTTAACAGAAGTTGCAGCATCAGAACCAGTAAAACCAGGATGCTTGCCATAAATGAGCCGCGAATCACCCAGCCAAAAAACGATAATAAACATTCATGCAATGTCGAACTCATTTGCAATCTCTCATTTCCGGTTCGTAGCCGCTATTTCCGTCAAATAAAGCCTTTAAATCCTCGATTTCCTGTGGATTCAGCGTCTTATCCTCTAAGAAGTGAGCCAGCATCGGCTTTAATGCCCCGCCGTACAGCTTCTTCATAAAAGACGTAGTTTCCGATCGCAAGTATTCCTGCTCGCTGATGATCGAAAAAAATAGCTGGGTGCGCTTCGAACCTTCTTCCAGTTTCGCCCCCGCCGCTTTCTTCTGCACCAAGCGATTTAGAAGCGTTCGTGTCGTATTCGGACTCCATCCCATGCGCTCCGTCAGCTGTTTTACGACCT